>JAOUIM010000188.1 GCA_029884035.1 Aquincola sp.
GGGCTTGACGACGGGCTTCCGGTTCGCAACCGCGTCCGAAATCGAGGATCACTTCGGGTGCAAGCCCGGCTACCTGGGGCCGATCGGCACACGCAAACCGGTAAGAGTGGTTGCGGACCGCACGGTTGCTCACATGGCCGACTTCGTCTGCGGCGCAAACGCACCGGACTTCCACATCACGGGAGTCAACTGGGGGCGCGACCTGCCCGAGCCCCACGTCATCGCAGACCTGCGCAACGTCGTTGCTGGCGACCCTTCGCCCGACGGCAAGGGGATGCTCGCAATCCAGCGCGGCATTGAGGTCGGCCACGTTTTCTATCTTGGCACCAAGAAGTACAGCGAGCCGATGGCTGCGACTTACCTCGACGAAACCGGCAAGCCGCAGCCGTTCGAGATGGGGTGTTATGGCATCGGGGTGACACGCATCCTCGGTGCGGCGATCGAGCAGAACCACGACGAACGCGGGATCGTCTGGCCCGATGCCATCGCCCCCTTCACCGTGGCCGTGTGCCCGATTGGCTGGGACCGCAGCCCCGAGGTGCAGGCCGCTGCGCAGGCGCTGCACGACGAACTCGCTGCGCAGGGCGTCGATGTCGTGCTCGATGACCGCGGCGAGCGCCCGGGCGCGATGTTCGCCGACTGGGAGCTGATCGGCGTGCCGCAGCGCGTGGTCGTCTCCGACCGCGGACTGAAGGTTGGGACGGTCGAGGTGCAAGGTCGGCGCGAGGCCACGGCCACGGCGGTGCCAATGACCGGCGCAGCAGCCTTTGTGAAAGGCCGCCTCGCGGCATGACGATCGCGGTGCGGCGTGCGCTAATCGCGCTGCCGCTCGCGGCGCTGTGCGGGACTGCGCGCCCGGGCGCACAGATCGAGGAGCCACTGGCCGATTCGGTGCGCTCGGCGCTGTCAGCCGCTATTGCCGCGGCCGCACCACCGCGGCCCACCTTCGAGCGCATCGAGGACCGGATCGCCTTCCTGCGCTGGAAGGGGACGGCGAGCGAGCGTCTCGCACGCTACAAGAGCGACCGCCATGCCCGCGCGGAGTTCCTCGACACGCTGTGGTACGAAAGCAAGCGTGCGGGACTGGAAGCAGCGCTCGTTCTGGGGCTGATCCAAGTCGAGAGTGCGTTCCGCAAGTACGCGATCAGTGCAGTCGGTGCGCGCGGCTACATGCAGATCATGCCGTTCTGGGCCCGCCTGATCGGTGATGGCGATGCGGCCCGGTTGTTTCACATGCAGACCAACCTGCGCTTTGGCTGCGTGATCCTGCGGCATTACCTCGACCGAGAGAAGGGCGACCTCTACCTGGCGCTGGGCCGCTACAACGGCAGCCGAGGCCGCACCGAATACCCCAATGCGGTCTTCGCCGCACGCAAGCGCTGGATGATCGAAGTGGCCTGAATCGCTGTCAAAGGCCGGGCCAGCTCTGCGGCTGCGCGCCAGCCACACCGGCCAGCAGCAAGACCCTCTCCACCGAATCCGCCACGAGTGCATCGATCGATGCAGGCCGGTGGTAAAACGCCGGCAGCGGCGGGAAAACAATGGCCCCCATCTCGGTGGCGGCCGTCATGTTGCGCAGATGGGCCAGGTTGAACGGCGTCTCGCGCACCATGAGCACGAGGCGGCGGCGTTCCTTGAGCGTGACGTCGGCCGCGCGCGTGAGCAGGTTGTCCGACAGGCCATGGGCGATCGCCCCGAGCGACTTCATCGAACAAGGCGCAACGACCATTGCACCGGTATCGAAGCTGCCACTGGCAATGCACGCGCCGATGTCGCCTGGCGCGTAGGCTCGAGTCGCCAGGGCTTCGAGCCGCTTCCGGTCAAGACCGAGTTCGTGATGGACGTTGAGGAGGCAAGCCGGCGTCGCGACAAGGTGCGTTTCCAAGTCCAGCACCCGGGCTCGCTCGAGAAGCCGCACGCCGTAGACGGCACCGCTGGCTCCGGTGATTCCGACCACCAACCGAGAGGCGGTCACGACGGGTACCTCAAGCCCCTTTGCCGAGTACTTGCTGCAGTTCGCCCGCTTGATACATCTCCATCATGATGTCCGAACCCCCGACGAACTCGCCGTTGACGTACAGCTGGGGAATCGTCGGCCAGTTGGCGTAGTCCTTGATGCCTTGGCGGATGCCTTCGTCCTCCAGGACGTTGACGGTCTTGAGGTCGTCGACACCGCACGCCTTGAGGATCTGCACCGCTCGGCCGGAAAAGCCGCACATTGGAAACTGCGCCGTGCCCTTCATGAACAGAACCACGCGGTTGCCGTGGACGAGATCATTGATGCGCTGTTGAACGTCGCTCATGGAAATGGCCGGATTTGTGGAAGCCGTGGTTATACGGCTTTTCGACAAGGTCCGGACCTGAGCTGGGGGATGCCCCCCGGTGCGAGGCTAGAAGGCGTAGGAGACGCCGACGTGCAATACGGGCGTGAGGCGGAACTCGCGCAGCACGTCATCCAGCGTTTGAGTGCCCGTCACGCGCAGGCCGCCGCCGGGTGTGCGCGCGGCATAGCCGAAGTCGGCCGAAACGCCCCAGCCTCCCCGCGCGGAGCCACCGCTCCAACCCACACCCACGTAGGGCAGGGTGGCCCACGCCTCGGAGGCCAGTTCGGCCCCTGGAATCGCCAAGCGAGTCTGTCGCAGCATGGTGACGCTCATGCCCGGCGTACCCGCGAGAGCGGGTGTCCCCAGTGCCATGGAACGTTGGCCCACCAGCAGCCCGCTTGTGGCACGAAAGCCACCGCTCACATCGCCACTGCCGAACCGGGTCCGGCTAAAGTAGTAGTCGGCGAGCAGGACGCCCGCCTGCTGATGCCAGGCCGCTGTCGCACCGTCGGCCGAAAGGCTGGTATTGAGGCCCAGGCGGGCCTGGAATTTGAGGGCCTCGGCCGGAGGGGGCAGCGCGAGACCCGTACCCTGGGCCCACGCGCCCGCCATCAGCAGCCAAGCTCCCGCGGCGAAGGAGGCGATGCGAACCAGGCGACAGTCAACGGCAACTCGGTTCATTGTGGGCTCCCTGGGGCATTTGTGTGACCGCGCAGACCGCAAGCGTCACTACCGCCCTCGAAACCATGCTACGCCCGACGTCGGGATCTGCGGTGTCTGGCGTGCGAGGAGAAATGCCGAGTTTGCGCCGTGCGGCGGTGTCCTGTTGTGAAACCCCGTCAGTACGCGTAAGCGCCTCCGCTTACCCGTTCGCGGCCCGCCAAATCCTGCCGGGTCACCGGCGCCGGAAATCCATGCTGCCGCAGCCAATCTCGAACTGCCGTCGATTGGTCTGCGCCGTGTTCTATCAACAACCATGCACCGGACGCGACGTGCGCGCTGGCGCCGGCGACGATTCGCTCGATGTCTGCCATGCCATCACCTCGGTCACGCTCCGGAGTCAGCGCGATCGCCGGTTCGTGCCGCAAATCTTGCAGATGCCGGTCTCCCGGCGCGACGTACGGGGGGTTCGAGAGCACGAGGTCGAAACACAGGCCGGGCACTGCGCTCCACCATGCCCCAACGTGCCAGCAAACATCGAGACCCAAGCGTGCGCCGTTGTGACGGGCAATGTCCAAGGCGGAGGCGCAGCGGTCGGTGGCATGCACCTCGGCACGTGGGCAGTTGTGTTTGATGGCCAGCGCGATCGCGCCACTGCCGGTGCCCAGGTCGATCACGCGCGGAGCCTCGCGATGGCCCAACGGGCCGTCGAGCAGATCGAGCGCCCATTCGACCAGTGTTTCCGAGTCGGGGCGAGGCACCAGAACGTCCGGCGAGACGGCCAGCGAAAGGCCGAAGAACTCGCGCTGGCCGGTCAGATAGGCCAGCGGCTCACCGGCCGCCCGACGCGTCGCAAGGGCACCCAAGGTGGCCGAGACATCGGCCTCGAGCGGCACGTCAGTGTTGGCAATGACCCAGGCGCGCGGCCGTCCGAGTACGTGCGCCGCAAGCAACTGGGCGTCGAGCCGATCGAGACCCATTGCGCGCGCGGACTCGAGCGCGTCGGCCAGCGTTCGCGCGGTCGCGCTCACTGCAGGCCCTGGCCGCTCTCCAACGCAGCCAACTGCTCGGCCGCGCGGGCCGCCTGCAGCGCGGCAATCACGTCGTCAAGGTCGCCGTCCATCACTGCACCCAGCTTGTACAAGGTGAAGTTGATGCGGTGGTCGGTGAGCCTGCCCTGCGGGAAGTTGTAGGTGCGGATGCGATCACTGCGGTCGCCGCTGCCAATCAGGCTCTTGCGCGTCGCGGCCTCCTGGGCCGCACGTTCCGTGCGGTCCTTGTCACGCAGCCGCGCAACCAGCACCGCCATCGCCTTGGCCTTGTTGCGGTGCTGCGAGCGATCGTCCTGGCACTCCGCGACGATGCCCGTGGGCAGGTGCGTGATTCGGATCGCGCTGTCGGTCTTGTTGACGTGCTGACCGCCGGCGCCGCTGGCGCGGAATGTGTCGATGCGAAGTTCGGCCGGGTTGATCTGAACTTCCTCGGCCGCGTCGGGCTCGGGCATCACGGCCACCGTCGCTGCGCTGGTGTGAATGCGCCCCTGGCTCTCCGTGACGGGCACGCGTTGCACGCGGTGGCCACCGGACTCGAATCGCAGCCTTCCGTAAGCGCCATCCCCCTCGACACGGATCACGACCTCCTTGTAGCCACCGAGCTCCGACGGGTTCTCGCTCATCAGTTCGGTGCGATAGCCCCTACGCTCACACCAACGCAAGTACATGCGCGCGAGGTCGCCCGCGAACAGGGCCGACTCATCGCCACCGGTCCCCGCACGGATCTCAATGAAGGCGTTGCGCGGATCGTCCGGATCCTTCGGCAGCAGCTCGGCCTGCAGTCGCACCAGCAGGGCCTCGAGTTCGGCTCCGGCCTCTGCGGCCTCCTCGCGCGCCATGTCAGAAAGTTCGGCGTCGCTGTCATCGGCCAGCATCTCGCGCGCCGCAGCATAGTCGCGCTCACGCCGCTGGTAGCGGTCGAACAGCGCGATCAGGGCACTCGCCTCGGCCTGCTCCCTGGCGAGCGCGCGGTAGCGTCCGATGTCGGCGCTCGTGGCGGGATCCGCCAGGCTGGCGTCGAGTTCGGACAGGCGCATGCGCAGGCGTTCGAGTTGCTGACGGAGGGAGTCTTTCATCGTGTCGGTTGGGCGTGCGGGCTGGCGTGCGGTCGTCCAGGCAAGCGGCGCCGGAGCGCACCGGGCGGCCCCGGGGCACGGCGGCGGCGCTACAGCTGGGGGTCGCCGTCGTCGGGCGTACGCGTCGACTGGCGCAGGAACAGGCGCGAGACGGCGTCGGCCACCTTGGCGCGACGGTCAGCGTCGGCTGCGTGCAGCTCGGCGTAAGCGCCATGAAGCATCTTCTGCGTTAGCCCATGCGCCAGGGCGTCGAGAACTTCGCGTGCGTCCTCGCCGCGCGCGAGTTGCTTGCGCGCGCGGGCGAGTTCAGCTTCGCGCCAGACCTCGGCCTGCTTGTTCAGCGCCTGGATCAGCGGCACGCTGGCGCGCTGGTCGAGCCAGTGCACGAAGCTCTGCACCCCGGCATCGATGATCGCTTCGGCCTGCTCGACCGCGGCCTGGCGCTTTTCGCCTGCGGTCTGCACCAGCGCCGACAGGTCGTCGACGGTGTACAGATAGACGTCGGACAGTTTCCCGACCTCGGGCTCGATGTCGCGAGGGACCGCCAAGTCGACCATGAACATCGGACAACGGCGGCGCGCCTTCAGCGCACGCTCGACCGCGCCCAGGCCGATGATCGGCAGCGAGCCCGCAGTGCACGACACGACAATATCGAAGTCGTGCAGGCGGTCGGGCAGCTCTGCGAGGCGCATGGCCTGCGCGCCAAATCGCGCGGCCAGCGCCTCGCCGCGTTCGAGGGTGCGGTTGGCCAGCGCGATCGCCTTCGGCTCCCTTGCCGCGAAATGCGTCGCCACCAGTTCGATCATCTCGCCCGCGCCGACGAACAGCACGCGCTGCTGGCGCAGGTCCTCGAACAACTGCGAGGCCAACCGCACGGCGGCGGCGGCCATGCTGACCGAGTGGGCGCCGATCTCGGTACTGGTACGGACTTCCTTGGCGACTGCGAACGAGCGCTGGAACAATTGGTGCAGCGTGGTGCCCAGCGTGCCAGCCTGGCTCGCCTCGCGCACCGCCTGCTTCATCTGGCCCAGGATCTGCGGTTCGCCCAGAACCATCGAATCGAGGCCGGACGCCACACGGAACGCGTGCCGCGCAGCCGCACGGTTCTCAGCGGTGTAGGTGTACGCCACCAGGTCACCCGTGCTGATGCCGCCCTGTGCCGCGAGCCATTCGGTGGCCGGCTGCGCCAGCTCGGCCACCTGCTCGGCATTGGCAGCCATGTACAGCTCGGTGCGATTGCACGTCGACAGCAACGCAGCCTCTGGCGCGGCGCGCCCCAGTCGCTCGGTCAGCTCGCGCAGCGGCAGGTGCAACTCGTCCGGCGCGAACGCAAAACGGCCGCGCACGTCCAACGGTGCAGTCGTGTGGTTGAGCCCGAGGGTCAGCACGCCCATGGGGCGATTCTAGAATCCACCGTTGTTTTCAGTCTTTTCCCGAAAACCTGGCCGATGGGACCCCTCGACGCGCTCTGGCATTTGCTCAACTTTCTTGCGCCCGCGGGGGGCGTGGCGCTCGCTACGGCATTGCTCGCCAAGATAGTCTGGCGACGTGAACTGGCCGGGTCGAGCCTGCTGCGCCTTTGGGCCTGGGGGAGCCTGGCTGGTATTGCGGCGCTGGTGGCGGGCCTGGCGATTGGTGGCCGCGACGGCCGCATGGCCACCTATGGCGCACTCGTCGGCGCGATCGCGATGGCACTGTGGTGGGTCGGGTTCGTCCGGCGCTGACTTGAGCCCACCGTGGCCAGCCAAGCCACGCAATCTGTTTGCGCCTCAGGACGCGCGATGCGCCGTCAAACGGTCTGCGCCTCGCGTTCGGCGAGCAGCACCTCGCCGCGCAAAGAATGTGGCAGAGCCGCGGTGATCATCAGATCGACCATCTGGCCAATCAGCCGCGCGGCGCCGCGGAAGTTGACGATGCGATTGCACTCGGTGCGACCCATTAGCTCGGCCGGGTCCT
>JAOUIM010000189.1 GCA_029884035.1 Aquincola sp.
GCGCCCCGGCTGCGTCGACTCGACCAGAAGGCGAACGCCGAGGCCGGCGCCTGATTCGGATTCGGGTTCGTTCCAGCGAGAACGGTTGCTCGCCGGCGGTCGCGAAAGATCGGCCGCAGACGGCTGTCCGGGCCTGATCGCCAGTGCGCCGAGGCCCCTGGCGTCGACGTCAATTCAAGACGGTTCAGTAAAGGACCTGGAAAGGCGGCCGGTACTCGCCACAGTAGATGCGATGGAGAAAGCCGAGACCGCCTGCATCGCTGATGAAGTGCCGATAGCTCATGACGCCGAACGGCTCGGGACTCAGGCCGAGCGACAAGGCATTGATGTCGGTCTCGTCTTTGAAGCGGTGCGTGCCGGCCGGAAAGCGCGCCAGGACGGCGCTGCGCAGGTCGCGTGACATGGTCGACAACTGGGCCACGTACGCCACGTACTCTTCCTGAACATGAATGTCGAGATCGGCCGCGCGCGCAGCCGGTGAATACAGGCTCTTGGACAGCGCATGGGTGATCTCGTGCGTCAAGACCGACATGAACATCTCTTCGTTCATGGCCAGCCCGAAGTAGGTGTATGTGCGCAACCAGGGCGATGCCTCCGTGGTCACGAGTGCCGTTTCACTGCCCGGATGAAAGGCTCCCACCACCCGCTCCGCATGGCTGGACTCGCCGGGCGCACGGCCCGCGTTGACGGCTCCTGCAGTCACGGCGGTATCGCACGGTGCCGGGTCCACGCCCGCCGCGCCCATGCAACCGGCCAGGTCCAGGAAGACGGCCTCCCTGAACTCGATGCGCAGTCGAGACGTGGGCACCAACCCGTGGCCGAGGAAGAACCCAAGCGCGCGCTTCGCTGCAGCACAGGTGAATCGATGGTCTCGCTCCGTGCCACCGGCCACCGTCACTTGAAGCAATCCGGCCTGACGTGCCGGGGCGCCGTCGCAGTGCAACGCCGACCACTGGGTGCGATCGACCGACGGCGCGCTCTGCGCAAGAGCAAGTCCTGCCGCGCTCAGCGCCGACACCGCCAGCAGGCTGCCGCTGACGAAACGGGCCGTGCGCAGGCTCGCACTTGTCATCGGTCTCACCTGAACCGCAGGAGTGCAATCCAGGTGACGGGACCATGCTTCGTCAAGTGCGGGACGGCGTCGTTGATGGCGGTCAACGCCGCTCCGGATCGCGGCCAGTGGCTCGAAGAGCCACAGGCGGTGGCGACAAGCGGACCCGCGGCAGCGGACGCGGCATGCGTACCCGTGCCGAGGCTCGCTACCGACGCCGCCGCCGAGGCGGTGCTACCGCGCTCGCCGCGGTGCCCGCACGGCCGCCGCGAACTCAGGCCGCGGCCGGCACCGCGCCCGTCCCGTGGTCCTCCCAGGGCGGGAACAGGCGGATCATGCCCAGCAGCACGACGAACGGCGCGAGACACAGGATGATCGCCATCAATGCGCCCTCCTGGCCGAGGAACGGCAGGTGGTAGCTCAGCAACCCCTTGCCCGTCTTGGAGATCTCCTGGCCGCCGATCACGACGTTCCAGCGCATCATGAACACCGAGAACAGCACCAGACATGCGCTCAGCGTAACGCCCGTGATCAGTGGCGTTCCGGTCGTGCCGCGCCAGATCATGTAGGACAGCAGCAGCATCGGGAAGATGGCCCCGACGGCGAATTGCAGGACGAAATAAGGCACCAGCAGCGGGCCCTCGACGTACTGCATGATCATCTCGACGCCCTCGCGCCCCTTGTAGACGATGTTGGCAAACTCCAGGCCCTCGAGCACCAGCGCGACCATGATGAACGCCCACACCGTGTAGGCCAGGCCCTTGAGGCAGGCCAGATCGACGGGAATCTTGCGCAGCCAGCAGGAGATGACGTACAGCACGATCAGCAGCGAGACGCCGGAGATGATCGCCGAGAACAGGAATATGACCGGCATCAGGTCGGACGACCACCATTCGCGCGACTTGAGCGAGCCGAACAGGAATCCCACGTACCCGTGGAGCCCGTGCGCGCCGGGGATGCCGGCCACTGCAAGCCAGAACACCCACTTGCGGTCATGTTCCAGAGAGCGTTCGGACACGTCGTACGACCCGAGCGTCAGCAGCTGGTAGACCTTGCCCAGCAGGTCCTTGCGCGTCTGCGCCTGCTCGACGATGTAGGGCCGGTAGGCGAACCAGATCTCGAGCATCAGCAGCACGACGTAGAACGTCGCGAAGAAGCCGAACATCGCCATCGCCGATGTCAGGTGTGGCGTGATCATCGCGTTGAACGCGCGTTCCGGGTGCCCGAGGTGCAGCAGCAGCGGCAGCGGCACGAACAGCATGCAGGCGAGCGACGTCAGCAGCGCCAGGTGGGCAACGGGCTTCAAGCGCTCGAACTTGAAGACCTGATACAGGCTCGACACGGTGAACGCGCCGGCCACCAGGCCGGTCAGGTACGGGTAGACGGCCAGCAGCACCGTCCACTCGAACACCGTCTCGTTGGGGAATACCCAGCCGGTGTAGGGCGCAAAGTGGATGAGCGGTTCCATCAACTCACCTCCTTGTCGAGGCCGAGATAGAAGACGTTGGGGGAATTGCCGGATTCGGGCTTGAGGACCTGGACGTGGTTGTTGCGCACGAACAGGCTGATCGGGCTCTGCCGGTCGAGCATGTCACCGAAGACGCGTGACCCCGTCGGGCATGCTTCGACGCAGGCCGGCTGCAGGCCTTTGGTGATGCGGTGGTAGCACCAGGTGCACTTGTCAGGGACGCCCCGCTTCTCGTCGAAGTAGCGCGCGCCGTACGGGCACGCCTGCACGCAGTAGCGGCAACCGATGCATCGCGTGTCGTCGACGAGCACCACGCCATCGACGGTCTTGTAGGTTGCACCGACCGGGCAGACCTGGACGCATGCCGGGTTGCTGCACTGGTTGCACAGCTTGGGCAGGAAGAACGCCTTGTCCACCTTGGCGCCCTTGTAGCGATCGGCGAACCGGTACTGAGCCTCGGACCCAGAGGCCTTGATGTTCACCGGATCCTGGTGGCTGTCGACGCGCATCGCCTCCTCGCCCTCGATGTGGACGTAGCGCTCGACCCAGGTGCGGAACTGGTGGGCATTGCGCGGCACGTGGTTCTCGGCCTTGCAGGCCTCGACGCAGCGCAGGCAACCGATGCACTTGTTGACGTCGACGCCGAAGCCCCAGCGATGCTTGTTCCAGTCGTACTTCTCGGTCGGGAACGAGCCGCCGGGCCGCGCTGCGTCGGTCTTCGCGGAGGCGATCCCGGCCAGGCCGAGCGCACCGGCACCGGCAACCGCTCCCGTGGCCGTGACCGCGAGCCCGATGCCGTTCAGGAAGCGTCGCCGCGCAGCAGAGGCGAGGTCGGTGTCGTTCTTCATGGTCTTTGCCTCCCCTACTTGTCGGCCTGGCATTTCTGCGTGGAATAGAACGCGGCGAGGTTGGTGATGTCGGTGTCGCTCAGGCTGCCCGCCCCGTTGGCGTTGGCCATCAGCGGATCCTTGCGCAATCCCGCGCGGTAGGCCTTCAGGACGTTGACCAGATAGCCCGGCGCCTGGCCTGCGATCAGCGGCCAGGAGGCGATGGGGCTGATGCCCGTCTCACCGTGGCAGCGGGCGCAGTGCCTGGCGATCGACTGCCCTTGTGCGGCGTCGCCCGGGAAATTGGCGGTGTTGGCGCTGCCGCACGGCAGGCTCGCGTAATAGGCGGCGAGGTCCTGAATGTCCGCGTCGGAAAGCTTCTTGGCCAGCGGCGTCATCGCGACGTCCTTCTGGTCGCCGTTCTTGTACGCGGCGGTGATCCGCACCAGGTAGGTCGCGCTGAGCCCGGCGAGGCTCGGCCAGGTTCCGTTGGGGCTGATGCCGGCCGCGCCATGGCACTCCGCGCAGGCCTTGGCCGCCAGCAGCTTGCCGCTCTCGACCTTGCCGGTCAGCGCCACGTTGCCCGCGATCTTCGGCGCGTGCGGGCTGTGGCACGGCACGCAGGCTTCGCCCTTCTTGTGATCGCCCAGCACGATCTGCGGCTGGGTCGCGGGCCGACCCGCTGTCGATTCGTGGCACTGCGTGCACAGCGCAATGGAATCGGTCGGGATCGGCAGCTTCTTCTTGCCACCCTTGGGATGCCCTTGGCCCGGCCCGTGGCAGTTCTCGCAGGCCACGCTCTTGTGATTGCCTGCGGACCACTCCGCGTGCCGATCGTCGTGGCACCTTTCGCAATAGCCTGCGGTCAGGTGAACCGGCTCCAGCTTGGCGATCTCGGTGACGGAATTGGCGCGGTAATGGCCGAATTCGTAGAACGAATTCGGTGTCAGGAACCACTTGGCAACCAGCGCGAGCACCAGGCCGACGGCCATCAGCAGAAGGAGTCGCACGACATGCTTGGGCATTTCCAACCCTCCAGTCCTGGTCGCTGAGCGTCGGCGGACGGCGCCTGGCGGCCTGTGGGCAATGCCTTCGTGCACTGCCGATGGGATCGGAATATGGGCCCTGCCTGACGTCAGCCCTTGACGAAGCGCAAGCGCGCGGACGGCCGGTCGACGCGCTCGGCGGATGGTCGCTTTTTCACGACCCGCCGCCGGCGCGGCGCCGGCGAATCGCGCTCAATGCACCAGTCCCGACAGCAGCGCCCAGAAGATGAAGCCCGCCAGCACGACGCCGATGGCCACTGCGCTGAACCCGAAGATGTGCGCGATGCGCAGTTCGAGCGCGCTCGGTGGCGGCGCCATCCGCTGCTCGAGCGTACCCTCGGCGACAAGGCGCTCGTATTCCAGCGGGCGTTCCGTCTTGAAGGTCTCGAGCGGCATGCGTCCGGTGAAGACCACGGTGTCCATCGGGAACGACTCGGGCCGCAGGTGCGTGTGAAGGAAGTGGAACAGGAAGATGAAGCCTGTGGCCAGCAGCGCCTCGTCGCTGTGGATCACGTAGGCGGCATTCAGCGCCCAGCCGGGAAGCAACGTCGACACCGCGGTCGGGAACCAGAGTGCGAGCCCCGAGGCGCCGATGATCGCGACGCCCCAGAACACCGCCATGTAATCGAACTTCTCCCAATACGTGAAGTGGTCGAACTTCGGGCGCGGGCCGAGGTACAGGAAGTACCTGAACATCCGGAACAGGTCGACGATGTCACTGGGCTGCGGCACCATCGAGCGCGGGCCCCAGAAGTAGCCGCGTTCCTTCTTGACGAACCAGCCGTGCGCCAGCATCGCCAGGTGCCACGCGAAGTAGCCGAACGTCACCGCGGCGGCGAAGCGGTGCAGCCAGCCAGCGACCTGCGGGCCCCCGAAGACCGACACCAGCGGTGTGGCCCAGGTGGCCTCGGCGAACTTCAGCGGCAGCCCGGTGGCCGCCAGCAGCAGGAAGCTGGTGACGATGGTCACGTGCACCGCGACCTGCATGCCGTGGAAGCGGCGTACATGCGGACCTGTCGCGTCGTGCGCCGGAAACTCGCCGCGCAGCTTGCCCACCAGCGAGCGCTGCAGCCACAGCACGCCGTGAAGCGTAAAGAAGCCGAACACGCCCAGCAGCAGCCCGGTCATGCCGACCCAGATCCAGTAGAGGACCGGATTGCGCGAGCGGTCGCTCGGATTGGCGTGCGGATCGAAGGTCAGGAACGACGCATTGACGTTCTGGTGGCAGGCGCCACAGGTCTTTGCCAGGTTGTCGGGATGGACGCTCGACTTCAGGTTGGACTTCGGCAGGTTTGCATGCGGGGTGTGGCAATCGGCGCATGCCGCGGCCTTGATGTTCTTCAGCTCACTGGCCTTGCCGTGGAAGCTGTCGTGGAAGCTGCGGCCGCCCGCCGTGTGGCAGCCGCCGCAACGGTCGGCCACCTCGTGTCGCACCGTCGCCGAATCGGGCCGCTTGATCGCGTGCGGCTCGTGGCAGGTCGAGCACACCGGTCCGTCCTTGCCGGCGCGCAGGAGCGCACCGTGGGCGCTGTCCTGCCACTCCTTGAAGATGGCCTTGTGGCAGCTGCCGCAGGTCTCGGGGATCTTGGCGTGGTTCGTGGTGGCCTTGGCATCTTCCTTGGCGCGCACGTCGTGCTTGCCATGGCAGCTCGAGCATGAGGGCGAGTTCTCGACGAGGCCCGACTTGAGCAGCGCGCGCGCGTGTTCGCTCTTCTCGTAGTTGGCCAGCACGTCCTCGTGGCAACTGCCGCAGGTCTTGATCTGGTTGACCGCGGACAGTGGTGAGGTCGGATCACCGCTCCTGTGCACCGTGTGCAGGCTGCCGTGGCAGCCGTTGCAATCCTTGATCGCCCGCTCGCCATTGGCGCGTCGGCCGTGGATGCTGGCCGCGATCGCCTTGAACTCGTCCTCGTGGCAGTCCTGGCACACCTGCGGCTTGACCGCGCCGAGCGGGTTTCTCGGGTGCTTGATCGCCAGCGCCGCATCGTGGCACTCGGCGCAGTCGAGCTTGCGGTGCGCCGAGCGTGCGAACTCATCGGCCAGCACGCCGAGCGGCTTGCCGTCGTCGGCCTTCATCTTCGGATCGTCGTGGCACTCCAGGCAGCGTGCCTTCATCGCCGGCTTTTCCGCCGATGCGGCCGCCGCCTGCGCGGCCGCCGGCAGCGACAGCGTCATCAAGGAAAGCGCCACCGCACAGGCCAGCGCGAGTCGTGCGATGACCGACGTGGACCGGAGGGCCGATGCGATGCCGAGATCCCTCATGACTGGCTTTCCCGGATCGACGCGACCGTGTCGAGGCACGCGGCGACCCGTTCATTGGAGATGAGGGAAATCTACCTGCGAGCGACAGGTCCGCCGTTGATCGTCGACAACGCGACAGCGTTGCAAACGACGAAGCCGGCAAGAGCCGGCTTCGATGCAACGCTGGATCAGCGACCTACTGCTGCAGGATCCACTTGATCACGGTCTTCACATCCTCGGGCTTGGCCTTCATCTCGGGATGGTCGCCATTCGGGTCGGTGACGAACTTGAACATCGTCGCCTCGGCGTCGGCCTTGCCCTTGTACTTGGCGGCCGTCACCTTGTAGGCCGGACCCTTCTTCTTCTTGTCCATCTCGTGGCACTTGCCGCAGTTGGCGGCGGCCAGTTCGGGGTTCGCGCGGGCCGTACCG
>JAOUIM010000190.1 GCA_029884035.1 Aquincola sp.
GAGAAGGGCATGAAGGGCTCGATCGCGCGCGCACAGGAACTCGTCGCCGCCACCCCGGGCGCCTGGATGCCCCAGCAGTTCGAGAACGAGGCCAACATCGCGGTGCACGTTCGCACCACGGCTGAAGAGATCGCGCGCGACTTCCCCGAGGGCCTCGACGCGCTGATCACCGGCGTAGGCACCGGCGGCCACATCACTGGCTGCGCGATGGTGCTCAAGAAACGCTGGCCGAAGCTCAAGGTGTTCGCCGTCGAGCCCTCCGCCAGCCCGGTCATCAGCGGCGGCCAGCCGAGCCCACACCCGATCCAGGGCATCGGCGCGGGCTTCGTGCCGAAGAACCTGCACACCGCGCTGCTAGACGGCGTGATCCAGGTCGACGCCGAGGAGGCACGCGAAATGGCGCGCCGCTGCGTGCGCGAGGAAGGCATGCTGGTGGGCATCTCCAGCGGCGCCACGCTGGCCGCGATCGCCAGAAAGCTGCCCGAGCTCGACGCCAAGGCGCGCGTGCTCGGCTTCAACTACGACACTGGCGAGCGCTACCTGTCGATCGAGGGCTTCCTGCCGGCCTGAGGCGGTATTGCCGGCGGGCGGAGCCGGCCCGGAGGTTTCTGCAGTCGGCCACGGGCGGTCGCTCGCGAGCGTCGAGTTCAAGGCGGCGCGGCGATCCGTACCAGGCATCAAGTCCACGAGGATCGGTGGCCGCTGCGCAGCGTGTCCGGTCTGTCACGAACGCGCCCGCGGCGCTCAGCCTGCGGCAGGCAGCCTCGCCCTCGCGTCGTGGCGCGCCAAGCGGCGCAGGAGATGCTCGACCTCGGCACGCGACGTGGCCGTGAGTGCGGGTGCGGGTCGCCGCAAGGCCGCGCTGGCGAGCAGGCCGCGGCGCATCAGCAGGTACTTGCGAACGGCCAGCCCGACACCGGGCTGCTGCTCGTAGCGCAGCAGCGGCAGGTGCGCGTCGAACAGGTCGTGCGCGGCCTCCCGTTCACCCGCTGCGACCAACCGCACGACGTCGCACAGCATGTCCGGGAAGGCATAGCCGGTGTTGGCACCGTCGGCGCCGCGTGCCATCTCGTAGTCGAGGAACAGGCCGTTGTTGCCGCACAGGATCGCGATGCGACGCATCTTTGCTTCCCGCTCAAAGGCGCGCAGCGCGCTGATCTTCTCGAGCCCCGGCCAGTCCTCGTGCTTGAGCATCATGCAGGAGGGCTGTTCGTCGACGATGCGGCGGATGACCTCGGGCGTCATCTGCACCGAGAAGGTCAGCGGGTAGTCCTGGATCACGAAGGGCACGTCGGGCCCGAGCGTCTCTGCGGCCTGCCGGTAGTAGCCGACGATCTGGTCGTCGGTGCGCAGCGTGTTCGGCGGGGCGATCATCACCCCTGCCGCGCCGGCGGCCAGGACCTCCAGTGCGAGTTCGCGCATGGCCGCGAACCCGGGCGCTGAGACGCCGACGATGACCGGCAGCCCCGAAGCGCGCCGGATCATCCGGCCCGCTACGTCCACGCCCTCGGCGTGGGTGAGCTTGGCGGCCTCGCCGAGCTGCCCGAGCACGGTCAGTCCCGTCGCCCCAATGCCGAGGTAGAAGTCCACGAGGCGGTCAATGGACGCCGCGTCGATGCGGCCGTCGTCGTGGAACGGGGTGGGCGCGATGGGGTAGACGCCTCGGGCGTCGGCGGTGAGTTTCATGGCCATTCGGACCGGTGGCGTCAGACCGGCCGATTGTGAGCCGCTGGCGTTCGAACCGCCTAAGCGCATGTCGGCGAAATGTGCCAAACGGACCATTCAACAGGCGGCACGCTACCGCGGGTCTTGGCCGAGACTGCAAGTTCCCGGTCGTGCTCGACAAGGGCGATTCGATCTGGCCGCGGCTGACGGGCCGGTTTGTTGATTGGCGAGTTCATCCACCCGGGCGACAGCACGCATACTTCACCGCGGTTGCGAACTGCCGCAACGCCCGACTTTCAACCATGGCAGCGACCCTGTCACGGGCGTGTGGGCAGCGACATCGTCAATCCCGCGCCAGGCCATTCATCCGGAGAGACACGCGCTGGTCCCACGCCGCCAAGCGAGAGAAGATGGAACTCCAGAGTTCCTATTGGCCATGACGCGATGAATAGCACCGCCGGACCACTGGCCTACACCGAATCGCCTGTCGTGCCCGGCGTGCGCTCGCGCTTCGTCGACACCGCAACCGGCCTGCGCATGCACCTGCTCGAGGCCGGCACTGCTGGGCGGCCCGTGGTGCTGCTGCTGCATGGTTTTCCGGAGCTCGCGTTCAGCTGGCGCCACCAGCTGCCGGCACTGGCCGCCGCGGGCTACCACGCGATCGCGCCCGACCAGCGCGGCTACGGCCGGACCACCGGCTGGGACGGCCGCTTCGAGGCCGACCTCACGCCGTACCGGCTGTTCCACCTCGCGCGCGACGCGCTCGCCCTGGTGCGCGCGCTTGGACTGGCCGAGGTCGTGGCGGTGATCGGCCATGATTTCGGCTCTTTCGTCGCTGGCTGTTGCGCGCTGATGCGACCGGACGTGTTCCGTGCCGTCGCGCTGATGAGCGCGCCGTTCGGCGGCGCGCCGCGTCTGGGCGCCGCACCGCCGCTCGACGTGCCGGCGGCGCTGGCCGGGCTCGACCCGCCGCGGCGGCACTACCAGTGGTACTACTCGACGCCCCAGGCCGATCTCGACATGCACCACCCGCCAGAGGGGCTGCACCGCTTCCTGCGCGCGTACTACCACGTGAAGAGTGCCGACTGGCCGCAAAACGACCCGCGTCCTTTGAAGGGCTGGAGTGCCACCGAGCTGGCGACGCTGCCGCACTACTACGTGATGCCGGCCGGCCTGGGCATGCCGGCGGCCGTCGCGCCGCATGCGCCTGCCGCTGATGACCCGGCGCCGCAGCGCTGGCTGCCCGATGCCGAGCTCGCTGTCTACACGTCCGAGTTCGAGCGCACCGGCTTCCAGGGTGGGTTGAACTGGTACCGCTGCATCACCGACCCAGCGCAGCTCGTCGAGCTGACGCTGTTCGACGGCCGCCGCATCGAGGCGCCCGCGTGCTACATCGCCGGCGCCGCCGACTGGGGCATCTTCCAGAACCCGGGCGCGTTCGAGCGCATGCAGCGCGAGGCCTGCGCGCGATGGCTCGGCGTGCACCTCGTGCCGGGCGCGGGGCACTGGGTGCAGCAGGAACAGCCGGCGCAGGTCGATGCGCTGCTGCTGGAGTTCCTGCAGCGCTCGCGCGAGGTTCCCTGAGCGGGACCGTGCACTCGCGCGCACGCCAACCACCAAGCGATGTGCAGAAAGCCCGTCAGCCGCTGCTGCGCTGGACTGTGGCCGACAGCTGCGGCGGAGTGCGCAAGGTCTGATAGATCACGCAGTACCGCTCGGTCAACTTCAGCAGCGTGGCGAGTTGCTCGTCACTGGCGTCCGTGTCGACTTCGAAGCGCAGGCGGATGTCGGTGATGCCCACCGGCACGTCCTTCGCCAGCCCAAGCGTGCCGCGGAAGTCGCCCGTGCCTTCGACCATGACCTGTGCCGAACGAAAGCCGATGCCCATTGCGGTGGCGACCACATTGAACGTGACGCCGGTACAGGCGACCAATGACTCCAGCAACAAGTCACCCGAACAGGCCTCGCTACTGCCGCCGCCAGCCTTTTCGTGCAATCCGGCGTCGTACCGCGCGAAACCGGTTTCGATGCGCACCGAAGGTCGGTCGGTCAGCAGCGTTCCCGTGGCGCGGAACTTGTGCACGGCTGCTTCTGGGTGCTCCTTGTAGCGAGCCTTGATCGGGGCCTGAAGTTCGCGCAGCTTTTCGGGCGTCATTTTTGATGCTACCGCGAGGTTCCACCTGACCGAGCTCGGCAGTCGCCGAGGTTGCTGCCGGGAGGGTCGACGACCGCTGCGCGTCAAGGAGTGTCACGTCGCGGTCGCTGGTGGCCGAACGCTCATGGCCTATTCTGGTAAAAAACGCGCTGGTCGCGGTTGTTCAGAATGCAGGCTGGCGGCACAGTGCGGTGCCACGGGCGTGTCTGCTCTTGCAGGCAAGTTGGCACTGTGCGGCAACCGCCGTCGCCCTAGAACTAAGTTCGGCATCACAGTGCCCCACTTGCGGCGGGTTAGCATCTTTGCTAACATTGCGACGTGGCGTACGAGATTGAGTACTTTCATCCAAGGGTCCTAGCCGAGATCGAGGCTTGGCCGGTCGATGTGCTCGCTGACTACGCGCACCTCGTCGAATTACTCATCGAGTACGGTCCGAACCTCCGATTGCCTCACTCTCGGGCCATGGGTGATGGGCTCTTCGAGTTGCGACCTCGCGGCAGATCCGGTATCGGTCGAGCGTTCTATTGCTTCCTGGTTGGCAAACGCGTAGTTGTAGTGCACGCTTTCGTAAAGAAGACCCAACAGACCCCAGACAAGGAGCTCAGGCTAGCTCGCAAGAGAATGAAGGAGTTGACCAATGACTGAACTCAAGCACACCCCTGTTCGTCACGATCACAAGGCCTTCCTGGCCAAGGCCAGTGGCCGCAAGGGTTTCAAGGAAGCCTATGTCGAGCTTGAGATCGAGTACCAGGTCATCGATCAACTTCTCAAAGCCCGTACCCGCGCTGGCCTCACTCAGGACGCTGTGGCCGAACGGATGGGAACCACCAAGAGTGCAGTTTCTCGCCTCGAAAGCTCTGGAAAGCACGCGCCTTCGCTAGGCACGTTGAGGCGCTATGCGCAGGCCGTCGGTTGTGATCTTCAGGTAAAGCTCGTGCCGCAGAAGTGACGCCGAACCTCTTGGTCGAACGGACCCGCAACGGCACTGTGCCGCGAAGTGCCCTAGAACATGGTGCACCTCGCGGCACAGTGCCATTGCGAGCCGCTCACCGCGGACGATAGGCAGCGCAACGAAGGGGACAACGATGACAGACCCGTCGCAAGTCAACGACACCGTCCAGGCGCACTACGCCCGTTCCGGTGTGGGTGGTCTCATCCTCGCTGCACTCGAACAGGCCGGCAAAGACCTGAACCGGCTCACGCCCGAAGACCTGGCACCCATCGATGAATTCCACATTCGCGGTCGGGCAGCGACGCTCGAACTGGCTCGAATTGCGCGGGTCGACTCCTCGAAACGCGTGCTCGATGTAGGCAGCGGCGTTGGCGGAACCTCCCGTTGCCTTGCTCGGGAGTTCGGCTGCCATGTCACCGGCATCGACCTCACCGAGGAGTACTGCATCGCCGCTGCAATGCTTTCGGACCGGATTGGCCTCGCCGAACTCGTCGACTATCGCCAAGGCGATGCAACGAATTTGCCGTTTCCGGATGCTTCGTTTGACATCGTGTGGACGGAGCATGCCGCGATGAATATCCCGGACAAGCCGAGGCTATACAGGGAGATGCATCGCGTCCTCAAGCCAGGGGGCACGCTCGCGATCTACGACGTTCTTGCCGGGCCATCCGGCCCCGTGCTCTTCCCGGTTCCCTGGGCACGTACCGCTGCGGCGAGCTTTCTCGTGACGCCGGACGAATTGCGCAGCCTCCTCGAAGAAGCCGGGTTCACCATCGCGGCATGGTTGGATACAACCGATGCCGCGCGTGCCTGGTTCGTCGCGCTGGCAGAGAAGATCCGCAAAGAGGGCATGCCGCCGCTCGGCTTTCATGTGCTGCTCGGATCGGACTTTCAGGCCATGGCGCAGAACCAGCGGCGCAATCTGGAAGACGGCCGGATTGTCCTGGCACAGGTCGTCGCCAAGAGATAGACGCTGCCTACCCCGGCGAGCCACTGACGGCCAATGGCGGACGCAGCAGACGCCGAACGTTGAGCGTCCCCGCCTGTAGGCGACGAGTCGGGGGCGATGAACTTGCGCAACGGGTCGAATTCGCCCTCACCTGGGCGCGCTCAGCGCGTTGGTCACCAGGCGTGAAGTGATGTCGACGATCTGGATCATGCGGTCGTAGGGCATGCGCGTGGGGCCGATGACACCCAGCGTGCCCACGACGCGGCCGTCGACCTCGTAGGGCGCACTGACCACCGACAGCTCCTCGAACGGCACCACGCCCGACTCGCCGCCGATGAAGATGCGCACGCCCTCGGCGCGCGTGCTCACATCGAGCAGGCGCATCAGCTGCGTCTTCTGCTCGAACAGGTCGAACAGCCTGCGCAGCGAACCCATGTCGTGGCTGAAATCCTGCACCGCGAGCAGGTTGCGCTCGCCGCTCACCACCACCGGCTCGCTGTCGGCCATCGCCTCGCCACCCATCTGCACGGCCGCCTGCATCAGGGTCGCGATCTCGCCGCGCAGCGCCTCGACCTCGTGCTGCAGCCGCTCGCGCACCGCATCGAGCGTCAGCCCGGCGTAGTGGGTATTGACGAAGTTCGTGGCCTCGATCAGCTCGGCCTGCGAGTGGTCGTGGGCCGTCACGATGACGCGGTTCTGCACGTCGCCGTCGGGCGCCACCAGGATCAGCAGCACGCGCCGCTCGCCCAGGCGCAGGAACTCGATGTGGCGGAACACGCTCGCCTTCTTCGGCGCCGTCACGACGCCGACGAAGCTCGACAGCTGCGACAGCAATTGCGCCGCGTGCGCGATCACGCGCTGTGGCTGATCGGGCTGCAGCTGCTCGCGTGCCACCGCCACATCGACGTCGAACGGCCGGGCGGTGAGCATGGTGTCGACGAAGACACGGTAGCCGCGTGCCGTCGGGATGCGCCCCGAGCTGGTATGAGGGCTCGCGATCAGCCCGAGCTCCTCGAGGTCGGACATCACGTTGCGGATCGTCGCCGGCGACAGTTCCAGCCCCGAGGCGCGCGACAGCGTGCGCGAGCCCACCGGCTGGCCGTCGGCGATGTACAGCTCGACCAGGGTTTTCAGCAGGGATCTGGCACGCTCGTCCATGGACACGGAATTTACCGCGCGCGCCCCCTCGGCGGCCGCCCTATGATGCAGCGCATGGCGTCCCCCAAGCGCTTCCGTCACGCCGTCATCGTCGGCAAGCCGCAGGCGCAGGGCATGCGCGAACTGCTCGACGAGGTGGCCCAGTTCCTCGTGCGTGAGGGGCTGGAGGTCGCGAT
>JAOUIM010000191.1 GCA_029884035.1 Aquincola sp.
ATGGCCAGCAGCGGGAACAGCGTGATCGCGATGAGCAGCCAGAGCAAGGCGTGGGCTGCCCAGATCCGCCAGCGCTGGCTTCTGCCGGTGACGAGTGCCATGTCGCCGCTAGCTCCTGGCTTCGGCCCGCTGCGTGGCCTTGAGTTGAAGCAGCGCCATCAGCGCGACGAGGACGAAGATGATCGTCGAGATCGCGGCGGCCAGGCCGAAGTTCTGGCCTGCGTCGGTGAAGGCGATGCGGTAGGTGTAGCTGACCAGGATGTCGGTGGTGCCCGCCGGCAGCTTGGTGTTCAGGAAGTCGGGCCGACCTTCGGTGAGCAGCGCGATCAGCACGAAGTTGTTGAAGTTGAAGGCGAACGCGCTGATCAGCAGCGGCGTCAGCGGTTTCAGGATCAGCGGCGCGGTGATCCTGAAGAAGTTGTCCAGCGGCTTGGCGCCGGCGATCGCGCTGGCCTCGTACAGGTCCGACGGGATCGACTTGATCAGCCCCGCGCACAGGATCATGAAATAGGGAAAGCCCAGCCAGGTATTGACGATCAGCAGCATGATCTTGGCCAGCAGCGGATCGGCAAACCAATTCGGCTTGACGCCGAACAGCGCGTGGAGGATGGCGTTGATCTCGCCGAAGTTCTGGTTGAACAGGCCCTTGAAGACGAGGATCGATATGAAGCCCGGCACGGCATAGGGCAGGAACAGCAGCGTGCGGTACAGCGTGCGTCGGGACAACGCCTCCCAGTTGAGCAGCACGGCCAGCGTCATGCCCAGCGCGCCGGCAAACACGACGGTGAGCGCGGCGAACACGACGGTCCAGATGAAGATCGAGACGAAGGGGCCGCGGAAATCGGCATCGAGGAGCATGCGGCTGTAGTTCGCGAACCCGATGCTGACCTTGAATCCAGGAGAGACACGTTCACCTGCGTCGGTCTCGAAGTAGCCGGTCTTGCGGTTGGGCCTGTAGATGGCACCGGTGGCGGTCTGCGTCAGTGATGTGTCGGCATTGACCGTCCACAACGGCTCCAGCGGCGCGAACTCGCGCAGGCCGGCATACGACAGCACGCGGCCGTCGGGCGACTGCACCTTCAGCGGCATCAGGCGCTCGCGCAGGGCGATCACCTCGCGCAGCGACAGCGCGGCCCCGGGTTCGGACTCGGCCGGCTGAAGCACCAGCGGACCGGGAGCCGCACCGATCGGACCGGTAACGAAGCGCGCGCCGGTCTCGCGCGAGATCAACGACAGCCGGTAGCTGCCGTCGCTCGCGCGATGCGCCGTGCTGTCGAAGGCGTGCGCCTCGTCGACCGAGGTCTGCGACAGCAGGTAGGCGCGCGCACGCTCGTACTCCAGGAGATTGGCCGACGAGTAATTCGTGAACCCGATCTGCACCGTGTAGACGAGGGGAAAGGCGACGAACAGCAACATGCCCGCGACACCCGGGAAGAGGTAGCGCCAGGCCAGCGAACGGGCGGTGCCATAGATCGCGACTGCCGCACCGCCAAACGCCGCCACACCGACCGCCACCAAGGGCTGGCCTGCGGCAAACAGGCCGAACACCATCCACAGCAGGACCGCGATCGCCACTGCGAGCGAGGCGCGGCCGAGCCATGTGGCCGGAGCCGCCGACGGCGTGGCGACACGAGGTAGCGAGACCGACGCGGGATTCATGGCGCTAGCGGGTCAGCACCCGCGCCGCGGCGCCGTCAAGCGCGTCCTTGGGCGACTGCCGGCCCTGCGTGATCGCTTCGAGGGCAGCATCCATCGCGGGCCACACGCGGCCCATCTCGGGGATGTTGGGGATCGGCTCGCCGGCGCGTGCGTTGGCCATCGTCGCGGCGATGTTCGGGTCGCTCGCCAGTTCCTGGAAGTACGCCTTGTTCGCCGGTGTACCCAGCGGCACGTCGGCCGAGATCGTCTTCAGGCTCTCGACCTTGAGCAGGTGGTTCTCGATGAACTCGCGCGCGATGTCCTTGAGCTTGCTCGGCGCCGTGATCGTGCAGCCGAGCACGCCGACGAAAGGCTTGCTTGGCTTGCCCGGGATCACTGCCGGGATCGGACCCACGCCGAAGTCGATCTTCGCTTTGCGCACGTTGTCCCAGGCCCAGGGGCCGTTGATCATCATTGCGGTCTTGCCGGCGGCGAACTGCGACTCCATGTCGGGGTACCTCGCGCCCGCGGGCATGTGTCCTTCCTTGACCAGTCGCTCAAGCATCGTGGCACCCGCGAGCGCGCCGTCGTTGTTGATGCCGGTGACCTTCGGATCGAAGCTGCCCTTGGCATCACGGCCGAACAGGGTGCCACCGGCGCCTGCGAGCAGGGGCCAGGTGAAGAAGGTCTGGCTGTGCACCCAGAGAATGGCCTTCTTGCCGCCCTTGGCCAGTGCCTCGTCGAGCGCAATTACCTCGTCGAAGGTGGCCGGCGGCGTCTTGACCAGTGCCTTGTTGTAGATCAGGCCGATGGCCTCGATCGACAGGGGGTAGCCCCAGACTTGTCCGTTCCACGTGAACGCCTGCCAAGTCGAATCCTCGATCTCGTCGCGGATGCGCTTGGGCGGACGGACCGGCACGATCAGGCCCGACTTGGCCCATTCGCCCACGCGGTCGTGCGGCCAGCAGAAGATGTCCGGCCCCTTGCCAGCCCCGGCGGCAGCCTGGAACTTGTCGGGTGCGGCCTCGGGGTGCTGGACGACGACCTGCACGCCCGAGATCTTCTCGAACGCGTCGCCCACCTTCTGCAGCCCGTTGTAGCCCTTGTCGCCGTTGATCCAGACCAGCAGCCGCAGCGGCTGCTGTGCCCATGCGAGCGAGGGCGCGGCCAGGATGAGTGCCGCCGCGACAGCCAGCGCGCCCTTCATGCGGCGCGTTGCTCGGCGTCACCGGTCGCCAGGCGCCTGAACGCGCGGCCGTCGGCGTCGAACAGGTAGCACGATGCGGCGGGCACGGTGAGCGTGACCACTTCGCCGCCATGGACGCGCAGATGGCCCGGCAATTCGGCCGTCAGCGACGTCGCGGCCTTCGGAAAGTCGAAGTACACGACGCTCGTGCCGCCCAGGCGGTCGACGAATGTCACCGTGGCCTGGATCGTGTTCTCGCCCGGCGGCATGGGCCGCAGGTGCTCGGGGCGGACACCCAGCGTGACCTTGGTGCCCGCGGGCGCGCGGCGCGCATCGACCTCGCAGCGGACCTGGCTGCCATCGGCCAGCTGGACAACCGCATGGCCGGCATCGGCCGAGGCCACCGTGCCGTCGATGAAGTTCATGCGCGGCGACCCGATGAATCCGGCGACGAAGAGGTTGTCCGGGTGCTCGTACAGATCGAGCGGCGCGCCGATCTGTTCGATGCGGCCGGCCTGCAGCACCACGATGCGGTCGGCCAGCGTCATAGCCTCGACCTGGTCGTGAGTGACGTAGATCATCGTCGTCTTCAACTGCTCGTGGAGCTTGGCGAACTCGTATCGCATGCTCATGCGCAGCGCGGCGTCGAGGTTGGACAGCGGCTCGTCGAACAGGAACACATCGGGCTGGCGCACGATCGCCCGCCCGATCGCCACGCGCTGGCGCTGGCCCCCCGACAGGTCTTTGGGCTTGCGTTCGAGCAGGTGCTCGATGTGCAGGATCTTTGCCGCGTTCTTGACTGCGCCGTCGATCTCGGGGGCCGGCACCTTGGCGAGCTTCAGGCCGAACGCCATGTTCTCGTACAGGTTCATGTGCGGGTATAGCGCGTAGCTCTGGAACACCATCGCGATGCCGCGCTCGGCGGGGGGGATGTCGTTGACGACGCGTCCGCCGATCGTCAGGGTGCCGCTGGTGATGTCCTCCAGCCCGGCAATCGTTCGCAACAGAGTCGACTTGCCGCAGCCCGACGGGCCCACAAACACCATGAACTCGCCATCATGCACATCGAGGTCGATGTTGCGCAGGATCTGCACGTCGCCGAACGCCTTGTGCACACCCTTGAGAACCACCTCTGCCACTGCCGATGTCTCCGCGTCATGGGGTGGCATTGCACCCGGATTTGTAGAGAATATACAAAGCGAGCAGCGCTTCTACAACGCGCGTCTGCCCTGGATTTGGCGATCTATTTCCAACAAAAACAACAGCTTAGATTATCCTGCGGGATTACCCGATGTAGGATTACTACATGGTTTCGACGCCAAAATCAGCCCTTTCTGCGGGCCACCGCAGCCCGGCCCCTGAGCCCTGAGCTCATGCCGCCAAGATTTCTTTGCAGATGACTGCGTCTTCCAAGACCTCCACGGCCACCACGGCGCTCGGCCGCACATTCCGTGCCGCCTACCGATCCGAACTCGCGCAACGCAGCGATGGGCCCTCGCCTGAGGCCGTACTCTGGGCTGCCGCTCACGCGAGCCGGGCGCTGCTGGCCGAGCGATGGGCGGCCACGCAGGCTGCCGATCGCGCCAACCGGCAGCAGCGTCGCGTGCATTACCTGTCGATGGAGTTCCTGATGGGCCGTGCGCTGGGTAATGCCGTCGCGGCACTCGGCCTCGAAGACGAACTGCGCTTGGCAGTCAAGGAAGCCGGTGCGGCGCTGCCGGACGTGCTCGAGCGCGAGGCCGACGCGGCGCTCGGCAATGGTGGCCTCGGCCGGCTGGCGGCGTGTTTCCTCGATTCGTTTGCGACCCTGGGCCTGCCGTCGTTCGGCTATGGCGTGCGCTACCAGTACGGCATGTTCGCCCAGCAGATCGCTGGCGGCCGCCAGGTCGAAGCACCCGACGACTGGTTGAAGCGCGGCAACCCGTGGGAGATCGCGCGCCCCGAACTGCGCTGGTTCGTCGGTTTCGGCGGCCGGGTGCAGGCCGATGGCAGTGGGCGTCGCTGGCTGCCGGCCGAGCGCGTGATCGCCACCGCATACGACTTCATCGTGCCTGGCCACGGCACCGAGCGCGTGTCGACACTTCGCCAGTGGCATGCCGCGAGCGAGAACCCGATCGACTTCGCAGCGTTCTGCCGCGGCGAACACCTTGCTTCGGGCCGCGAGCGGCTGGCGGCCGACATGCTCAACTGGGTGCTGTACCCCGATGACAGCACGCACGCCGGCCGGGAGATGCGCCTGAAGCAGGAGTACCTGCTCGTCAGCGCCTCTTTGCAGGACATGCTCGCGCGCCACCTGCGCGAAGGCCGCACGCTGCACGACTTCGGGCGCCATAACACGGTGCACCTGAACGACACCCACCCGGCGCTGGTGCCCGCCGAACTGATGCGCCTGCTGATCGATGAGCATGGCCTGGCGTGGGGCGAGGCGTGGAAGGTGACGCAGCAGGCCGTGAGCTACACCAATCACACGCTGATGCCCGAGGCACTGGAGACCTGGGCCATCTCCTTGTTCGAGCAGGTGTTGCCGCGCCACATGGAGATCGTCTACGAGATCAATCACCGCTTCCTCGACGAAATCCGGCGCCGCTTCCCTGGCGACGAGGACATGGTGCGCCGCCTGTCGCTGATCGAGGAGAACGGCGATCGCCGCGTGCGCATGGCCAACCTCTCGGTGCTGGCGTCCCACAAGGTCAACGGCGTGTCGGCGCTGCACTCGGAGCTGATGGTCAAGACCATCTTCGCCGACTTCGCGCGCCTGTACCCCGAGCGGTTCACCAACATCACCAACGGTGTCACGCCGCGGCGCTGGCTGCAGCAGGCCAACCCGGCGCTGTCGACGCTGATCGACGCGCAGATCGGGCCGGGCTGGCGCGCCGACGCGGGCGAGCTCGTGGCGCTGGCCCGGCACGCGCACAAGAAGACGGTGCACAACGCCTTTGCGAAGGCCAAGCACGCGAACAAGAGGCGCCTGGCCGCGCTGATCCGGGCCGAACTCGGCGTGGTGGTCGACCCCGACAGCCTGTTCGACGTCCAGATCAAGCGGATCCACGAGTACAAGCGGCAGCTGCTCAACCTGCTGCACGTGGTGTCGCGCTACCAGGCCATCCTGGCCCATCCACACGCTCATTGGGTGCCGCGCACCGTGGTCTTCGCGGGCAAGGCCGCCAGTGCCTACCACACCGCCAAGGCCATCGTGAACCTGATCCACGACGTGGCGCGCGTCATCAACAGCGATGAGCGCGTGGGCAACCGGCTCAAGCTCGTGTTCCTGCCCAACTACAGCGTCTCGCTGGCCGAGGTGATCCTGCCCGCGGCCGATCTTTCGGAGCAAATCTCCACCGCCGGCACCGAGGCTTCGGGCACCGGCAACATGAAGTTCGCGCTCAATGGCGCGATCACGATCGGCACGTGGGACGGCGCCAACATCGAGATGGCGCGGGCGATGGGCGAGGACAACATGTTCGTCTTCGGGCTGCGTGCCGACGCAGTGGCCCGGATGAAGTCGCTCGGCTACGACGCGCGCCTGTACGTCGAGGAGAATGCACAACTGCGCGCGGTAATGGACGCCATTGCCGGCGGTGATTTTTCCCCGGGTGAACCGGATCGTTATCGTGGCCTGGTCGAGGGCCTGCTCAATCGCGACACCTACATGCTGATGGCCGACTTCGCCGACTACGTGGCCGCACAGCGCCGCGTCGACGCGCTGTGGAACGACAGCGCCGCGTGGAACGAGCGTGCGATCCGCAATGTCGCGGCGATGGGCGCCTTCTCGTCGGACCGCACGATCCGCGAGTACGTCGACAAGATCTGGGTTGCTCCCAGGCGCTGACGCCGCCGTGCTCCCCGACGACGACGTCCATGCGCTGGTCGAAGCCCGGCACGGCGACCCCTTCGCCGTGCTCGGCCTGCACGCGGACGCGCAAGGGAAGTTGTGGGTGCGGGCGATGTTGCCCGGCGCGTCGAGCGTCGCCGTCGTCGACGCGGCCAGCGGCAGGAAGGTCGTCGACCTCGCACTGCGCGATGACACCGGGCTGTGGGAAGCCGCGATACCCCGTCGCAAGAACCGGTTCGACTACCGGCTCCGGGTACAGTGGGCCAATGGCGACGCGGGAACTTACGCCGATGCGTATGCGTTCGCATCCCAGATTGCCGACGACGACCTGCACTACTTCGGCGAGGGCTCGCACCTGCGGCCTTACACCTTCCTCGGCGCGCACCCGAACATGGTTG
>JAOUIM010000192.1 GCA_029884035.1 Aquincola sp.
CTGTCGAACCATGGTGTCGATCGATATCGCCGTCCCAGCCGCAAGTCGCTGGCGCAGGAGCTGCGCGAGCGCAAGGAGCGCGAGGCCTACGCCCAGCGCCAGATCAACGACCTGTGGCGCACCCTGCCCCGGCGCGCCGAGAAGGCGGGCGAGGCCTCCGAGAGCCGGCGCTTCCCGGAGGAGCCGCAGGAGAACCTGCTGTACTTCATCGAGAAGAACGCGCCGCTGCTCGAGCCCTGGCAGCGCGAGATCGTGCGCATCGTGCGCAAGGTGTCGCAGTACTTCTACCCGCAGCGGCAGACGCAGGTCATGAACGAGGGCTGGGCCACCTTCTGGCACCACCGCATCCTCAACACGATGTACGACGACGGCCACCTGACCGACGGCGTGATGATCGAGTGGCTGAAGTCGCACACGAACGTCGTGTACCAGCCGCGCGTGGGCGAGCGCGGGTACTCGGGGCTGAATCCCTACGCGCTCGGCTTCGCGATGTACACCGACCTGAAGCGCGTGTGCGAGAAGCCCACCGACGAGGACCGCGAGTGGTTCCCCGAGGTCGCGGGCAGGCCCTGGCTCGAGACGCTCGACCACGCGATGCGCAACTTCAAGGACGAGAGCTTCGTCGGCCAGTTCCTCAGCCCGCGCCTGATGCGTGAACTGCGACTGTTCGCGATCACCGACGACGAGGACGAGGAGGAGCTCGAGGTCAGCGCGATCCACGACGACGCGGGCTACCGCCGCGTGCGCGAATCCTTGTCACGCCAGTACGACCTCGGTTCGCGCGAGCCCAACATCCAGGTCTGGAACGTCAACGTGCGCGGCGACCGTGCGCTCACGCTGCGCCACACCCAGCACAACAGCCGCCCGCTCGACGACTCCGCCGCCGAGGTGCTCAGGCATGTAGCGCGGCTGTGGGGCTTCCCGGTGCATCTGGAGAGCGTCGACGCCGATGGCGACGTGACGCAGCGCTGGGCGGTCGAGCCGAAGGTCGAGGACTGAGCGCAATGAGCGCTCAGTCTCGGCCTTCGGCTGCGCCGTCATGTTGAACTCCCCCTGGCCCCCTCCGGGAGGGGGTTCCAGTCAGAGCTTGTAGCCGTTCCAGAGCAGGCCGGGTGACACGACCGTCGACGTCGCCGCGCCGGCGGCCTGGAACTCGAGATCGAACGTCGTCGCACTTCGCGCGCGCAGGATCACCGCGTCGCCTGCGGCATCGCGCAGCGTGAGCACACCGCTGCCTGGCAGGGCACCGGCGGCGCTGCTGAAGACCGTGGGGGTACTGACGGCATAGACGTTGCCGCCGACCGTGAGGGCACCATTAACGTCGAAGCTCGCTCCGGCGCTGCCGTACAGGCCGTAGACGTCGTGGTCGTAGGTCAGCGCCTGGCCCTGTTCGATGACGCTCGTGGCGAGATAGCTCAGGCGTTGGCGCGTCGCGCCGCCTTCGGGCCGGTACCAGATGCGAAACGAGCCCGATAGCGAGCCGAAGCCGAGCTCCGTGAATCCGGCAAGCGTGAGCGACGCATCGAGCGCCGTGGGCTGCTGATTCGCGTCGAGCTCGATGGCGTTGACCGTGAACGCCAGCGAGCCCGTGACGGCGGGGAGCCCCATTTCGATGACGCAGGCGCTGAACAGGAAGGTCGCGCTGTCACCCGCGCTCAGCTTCTGGTTGTCGTCGGCATCATTGACGCTCAGCGTCACCGAGCCGCCGAAGTCGCACGCCAGGGTCTGCGACGTCACGGCCAGCGCCTGCTCGCGCGCGGCACTGGCGACCGCAAAGCGCAGCCAGCGGCCCGACAGCGCCGCGCCGATCGTGTGCGACTGTGGCGCCTCGCGCGCGGCCGATACACCGGGCACGCTGTCGTCGGCCCCGCTCATGACCGCGCGGGCCATCACGCCGGCAAAGCTCGCGGCATTGCCCGCGTTCACGTCCGAGCCGGCCGACGCAGTGCCGCTGCGCACCGCGGATGGCACGACCACCGCGGCCGACCCACCGTCACCACCGCCGCCGCAGGCAACCACGGCCAGTGCCAGAACGGGCACGGCGAACCAACGATTCATGGTCATCGACTGCTCCCAGAAAAAGTATCGGCGCTGATCATGCCAGCGCGATCGATCGCCATCGTTTACAAGGCGAAGATCTTTCCCGGATTCATGATGTTCTTCGGGTCGAGCGAATGCTTGATCAGGCGCATCGTTGCGACGGCGGCCGGCCCCGCCTCGTCGAGCAGATAGGGCATCTTGTGCAGGCCGATGCCATGCTCGCCGGTGCAGGTGCCCTCCAGGCGCAGCGCGCGCTGCACCATCTTCACGTTCAGGTCTTCGACCGCCGCGCACTCGGCCGCGTCGTTCGGGTCCATCAGGTACGAGAGGTGGAAGTTGCCGTCGCCCACGTGGCCGACGATCCAGTACGGGATGCGCGACGCCTCGGCCTCGGCCACGCTCTCATTGATGGCTTCGGCCAGGTGCGAGATCGGCACGCAGGTGTCGCTGCTCTGGCAGCGGCAGCCCGGACGCATCTGCAGCGCGGCGAAGTAGGACTGGTGACGCGCCGTCCACAGCCGGGTGCGCTCCTCCGGCGTGCGCGCCCACTCGAAGTCGGCGCCGCCATGCTCGCGTGCCACGCCCTGCACCGTGTCGGCCTGCTCGGCCACCGACGCGTCGCTGCCGTGGAACTCCATCAGCAGCATCGGCGCCTCGCGCAGCGCGAGCCTGGAATGCCGGTTCACCGCCCGGATCGCGTTGGCGTCGAGCAGCTCGCAGCGCGCTATCGGCACGCCCATCTGGATGATCGCGATCGTCGTCTGCACCGCCGCGTCGATGCTCGGGAAGAAGCACACCGCGGCGCTCACCGCCTCGGGCAGCGGATAGAGCTTGAGCGTGATCTCGGTCATCACGCCGAGCGTGCCTTCGCTGCCGACGAACAGGCGCGTCAGGTCGTAGCCGGCCGACGACTTGCGGGCCCGCGTGCCGGTGCGCATCACCTGGCCATCGGCGTTGACGACCGTGAGCGCCAGCACGTTGTCCTTCATCGTGCCGTAGCGCACCGCATTGGTACCCGAAGCGCGCGTGGCGGCCATGCCACCGAGCGTCGCGTTGGCGCCCGGGTCGATCGGGAAGAACAGGCCCGTGTCCTTGATCTCGCGGTTGAGCTGCTCGCGCGTCACGCCGGCTTCGACCGTCACCGTCAGATCCTCGGCATTGATGCGCACGATGCGGTCCATGCGCGACAGGTCGATCGACACGCCGCCCTGTACCGCCAGCAGATGGCCCTCGAGCGACGAGCCGACGCCGAAAGGGATCACCGGCACCGCGTGCGCCGCTGCCTGCGAGACGACGAACGCCACCTCCTCGGTGCTCTCGCAGAACACGACCGCTTCCGGCGGCGCCGCGTCGTAGACCGACTCGCCGCGACCATGCTGGTCGCGCACGGCCGCTGCGGTCGAGCAGCGATCGCCGAAGCGCGCGCTCAGGGCCGCAAGCATCTCGGCGGGAACGAGCCGGCGTTCGACTCGAGGCAGCAGATCGTTCGGCGCATTCATGGTGGAAACCTCCAAGGCGACGGCGCCGACGCATTGTAGGTAGCATCGCGGGATGCAGCCTTCAAGCGCACTTCGTTCATGGTCTCCCAACGGGGCGGCCTTACCCTTCGGGCGCTCGGACAGGCACTGATGGCCAACCGACTGACCCAGATCGCCACCCGCACTGGCGACGATGGCACCACCGGCCTGGGTGACGGCACGCGCACGCGCAAGGACACGCTGCGCGTGCATGCGATGGGTGATGTCGATGAGCTGAACTCGTCGCTGGGCGTGCTGCTGGCCGAGCCGTTACCCGATGACGTGCGCGCACTGCTCGTCGTGATCCAGCACGAGCTGTTCAACCTCGGCGGCGAGTTGTCGATTCCCGGCTTCGAGTTGCTCAAGGCCGAGGCGGTGGCGCGGCTGGACGAGGCGCTCGCGCACTACAACGCAGCGCTGCCGCGGCTCGCGGAGTTCATCCTGCCCGCAGGCACGAGGAGCGCCGCGCTGGCGCATGTCAGCCGCACGATCGCGCGTCGCGCCGAACGCGCGGTGGTCGCGCTGGCGGCTGCTGAAGCCGTCAACGAGGCGCCGCGCCAGTACCTCAATCGCCTGTCGGACCTGCTGTTCGTGCTGGCGCGGGTGCTCAACCGCGCCAACCTCGACGGGCTCGGTGGCGACGACGTGTACTGGAAGAGCGAGCGGCTGGCACGGCAGTGGCCTGACGGCACTTAACCCCGTCGGCGCGCGTCGCGCGTATCACCCTCCATCGTCACTTCCCGATGGAGCCCGACATGCGCCACTGGCATCTTGCCGCCCTCGCTCTTGCATTGTGTGCAGCGCTGCCTGCCGCAGCGGTGGTCGCGCCGCGTGCCACGCTCAAGGCCTTTGCCAGCGAGCGGGAGTTCGATGACCTCCTGGCGCGCTGGCGCGAGTCGGCCCGCGCGCTGCAGGAGCGGCGTCGCGCGGAGAGCGCGACCGGCGCACTGTCTTCCATGGCGCCTGCCGTGCCGGCGGCAGCCGCCAAGGCGGCCGAGGCGGTGGCCGGCGCAACTGCGGCCGACAGCATCACGAACGTGCAGACCGCCGGCGTCGACGAAGGCGGCATCGTCAAGCGCGCCGGCGATCACCTCGTGATCCTGCGCCGCGGGCGCCTTTTCACGGTGCGGGTGGGCGGCGACGAGCTCAGACCGATCGCGATGGCCGATGCCTACGCACCCGGCAGCGACCCGCGCGGCGCCTGGTACGACGAGATGCTGATCCACGAGCGCACCGTGGTCGTGATCGGCTACAGCTATGCGCGCGGTGGCACCGAGATCGGGCTGTTCGAGCTCGGCCGCGACGGCTCGCTCGCCTGGCGCGCCACGCACCACCTGCGCAGCCACGATTACTACTCGTCACGCAACTACGCGAGCCGCCTCATCGGCAGCAAGCTCGTGTTCTACACACCGATGCAGATCAACCCGTGGGCGCTCGAGCCCGCGCAGTTCATGCCGCAGTGGCGGCGATGGAACGCGGCGACGTCGGGTGACTGGCAGCGCATCCTGCCGGCCACGCGCATCTACCGCACCGACGACGAGATCGATCCGATGGCCGGTGGGGCGGCGCTGCACACGGTCACCGAATGCGACCTCGCCCGGCCTGCCGACATGCGCTGCGAGTCGAGCGCGGTCCTCGGGCCACCGGGCCGCGTGTTCTACGTCTCGGCCGGCAGCGTGTATGTGTGGACCACCGAGTGGCAGCGCCGTTCGCCCTGGGGGCGCCCGGCGCCCGAGGCGATGGCGCGAAGCGCGGTGTTCCGGCTGCCGCTCGACGGTGGCGCGCCCAGCGCGCTGAAGACCACGGGCAGCCCGATCGACCAGCTGTCATTCCTCGAGGACGACGATGGCTACTTGAACGTGCTGCTGCGTGCCGGCGCGCGCGGGGAGGGCATGTGGAATGCCGAGCGCGGCCGCGGTGACCTGGCGCTGCTGCGCGTGCCCCTGTCCGAGTTCGACGATGGCCACCGTGCCGCGTCGCGCGGCGCGTACCAGCCCTTGCCGGGTCCCGCAGCGGGCGCGTTGCAGAACCGATTCGTCGGCGACTGGCTGCTGTATGGCGCGCCCGGCCAGCGGCAAGCCTATGCGGTGCGCCCTGCCGGGCGCGGCGAGGCCCAAAGCCTGACGCTGGCGCACGGCGTCGAGCGCATCGAGGCAATGGGTCGCGATGCCGTGCTGGTCGGTAATGCCGGGAGCGACCTGCACTTCACGAGCGTGCGCCTGTCGTCGCGCCAGGCCGAACTCGCGGGCGGCTTCGTTCAGCCCGACGCCGCGCAGGGCGAGACGCGCACGCATGGCTTCTTCTACCGCGCGACGTCGCGTGACGAGGGCCTGCTCGGCCTGCCGATCGTCGGCCAGCGGCGTGGCGGCTCCGCGGCCTACCGAGGCGAATCCGCTGCGGTGATGTTCCTGCGCAGCCAATCGCTCGCGTTGCAGCCGGTGGGAGAACTGCGGGCGCGCGGCGGCGCGAATCAGAACGACCAGTGCCAGGCCAGCTGCGTCGATTGGTACGGCAACGCGCGGCCGATCTTCCTGGGTGAGCGCGTGATCGCGCTGATGGGCTACGAACTGGTCGAAGGGCGACTCGGCCGCAGCTGGCCAGGCAGCGAGCGCATCGACGAAGTGCGGCGCGTCAACTTCGCGCCGCAGCCGGTCGCGGCCTGGGGCCGCGACTGAGGGCCGCATTCGGTCAAGGTGCCCCGGCGTTCAGTGCGAGCGCCGACGCCGGACCGTCTCGGCCAGTTCGTCGAGCAGGCCCACGCTCGCATCCCATCCGATGCACGCGTCGGTGATGCTCTGGCCGTACACCAGCGCCGCGGGATCGTCCTTGCCCGGGCTGAACCTCTGGGCGCCGCCGTTGAGGTGGCTCTCGACCATGACGCCGAAGATGCATCGCGTGCCGCCGGCGATCTGCGCGCCGACGTCGCGCATCACGTCGACCTGGCGCTCATGCTGCTTGCTGCTGTTGGCATGGCTGGCATCGATCATCAGGCGACACGGCAGCTTAGCCGCCTCGATCTCGGCGCATGCCGCGGCCACGCTCGCAGCGTCGTAGTTGGGGCTCTTGCCCCCGCGCAGGATGACGTGGCAGTCGCGATTGCCGCGCGTCTCGACGATCGCGACCTGGCCGTTCTTGTGCACCGACAGGAAATGGTGCGGCTTGCTCGCGGCCTGGATCGCGTCGATCGCGATCTTCAGATTGCCGTCGGTGCCGTTCTTGAAGCCGATCGGCGCCGACAGGCCGCTCGCCAACTCGCGGTGCACCTGGCTCTCGGTGGTGCGGGCGCCGATCGCGCCCCAGGCGATCAGGTCACCGATGTACTGCGGGCTGATCACGTCGAGGAATTCGCTGCCTGCGGGCATTCCCATGCGGTTGATGTCGACCAGCAGCTGGCGCGCGATGCGCAGGCCCTCGTGGATGCGATAGCTCTCGTCGAGATAGGGGTCGTTGATCAGCCCCTTCCAGCCCACCGTGGTGCGCGGCTTCTCGAA
>JAOUIM010000193.1 GCA_029884035.1 Aquincola sp.
CGCTGAACAGCCGCGCCAAGCGCACCTGCATCGAGGCCTCGGTGCCGGCGTAGTCGTGCAGCACGGCCACCGGCAGGCCGGCCATGCGTGAAGCCATGAAGAACAGACGCCGCACCGGCTGCACGACATTGAACTGTTCGGCCCGCCCAGGCAGCCCGGCTTGGCCGGGCTGCCGGCTCATCACCGCGTCGTAGACGATGTGGAAGCTGCGCACCGGCGGTTGGCCGATGGCGCCGCTGCGGTGCAGGTGGCGCTGCACCGCAGCCGGCAGCGCCGCGGCATCGGCCGCGCTGAGCGCCGCACCGGGGGCTGGCGGCACCTGCTGCAACGCAGCGCGAAGCCGCGTGGCGTACTCGGCAGCAAGGTTGACGAACATCGAGACCTCTCCTCAGCGCAAGGTCTGCGCCATTCCACGGGCATCGCGTCGACGTGCGGGCGACACCCCTTCATTCAGACCAGCACGGACTGCACCGGCCGCCGCAGCGACGGCGGCAGCGTCGGCCCGCGCCCGAAGCGGATCACCAGGTCCGGCCGCTGGCCGGCGATACCCACAAGATTCGCGAACTGCGGCCGCAGTGCCGCCACTTCGATCGGCTGATTCAGGTGCGCCGTGCGCACGCCCAGCGCCGTGGCCTGCAGCGCGAACCGTTCGTAGACGCGGCCGACTTCGATCCATGCGGCCTTGTCGTTGCGCGGACCGACGAAGATAGCGATGCCGGCCGAGCTGCGCACATGGCGCGCGTATTTGTCGTTCTCGCTCTTCGGCCTGAAGGCCAGATCGAACATCAGCGGGCCGAGCCAGGACGGCAAGGTCGGGTTGCCCGACGAGGCGCTGTGCAGCCCGTCACCGGCACGCGCCGCGTCGCTGGCGTTGAATCGGATCCACGCCTTCAACTCATCGACGAAGGCCCGGTCGTTCATCTGCACGGTGTTGCCCTGGACGACGAACTCCAGCACCCGCTCGAGCATGTCCTTGTCGGTGAGCAGCATCAGCTGCACGCCGGCACCTGCCGCAGCCTGTTCGAGCTGCCGCAACTCCTCGGCCGCGAGCGCCTTGCCGTCGTACTCGGCGCGCGTCGACTGTCGATGCGGGATCGCCTGGAACAGCGGCGAGGTCGTGGCGGCGGTGGGTTCCAGCGCGATGCGCAGACCGGCGCGGCCGGCGTCGAACGAGGCGTTTGCCTTCAGGCCGTGGGCGAGCGCGGCCTGTACCAGGTTCTCGGCCGCGCAGCCCAGCGACACGAACACATGGTGGTCGTCAGGGTCGACCGCCGGGCACCGTCGCGACAGGTCCGGCAGGATCGTGATCGTCTGGTCCTCGAGCGCGAACTTCCAGCACTGCGTGTTGTGGCTCGAGGGCGCAAGCGTCGCATAGCGCACGAGCTCGCGGCGCAATGCGGCGCCATCGTTGCGGTCGACCTGGCCGTGACGCCAGGTGTCGCGCACGGCCTGCTCGTACGGGCGCGCGGCCCCCCCGGGTGCACAGCCGCCGAGCATCGATGAGGCGCCGATCGTCATGGTTGTCGCGTTGAACTGCCTGCGTGTGACCATCGGGTGCCGCCTTCGTCGGCGCATCGGCCTGCAACAACAGAACCTTGCGTGCATCGACATATTCATCCTAGCCATTCAGGTTGCCCCAAGCGTTGCGCTGGCTCAGGGCGGTCGCTTGCACTACGCTGGTGAGCCAGAATGATCGACGAGCAAAGCGATCCACCGCGAGATGAAGGACAAGTCCCCGCCCGACGCGCTCGTCGGCGCTCTGCGCGCCGTTTTCGCTGCCCACGCCGATCCCGTGAAGGCGGCGCCGATGCGCGGCTACATGAAGTCGGCACTGCCGTTCTACGGCATCGCCGCGCCGCTGCGGCGCCGTCTCACGGCCGAGGTCGTGAAGGCACACCCGGCAACGGACACGGCCACGCTCGCGCGCACGATGCGCACGTTGTGGCGCGAAGCTCGCTTTCGCGAGGAGCGCTACGCGGCGGTCGAGCTGCCGCGCACGGGTCGCACTCATCCGAAGCTGGTCAACGTCGAGTTGCTGCCGCTGGTCGAGGAGATGATCGTCAGCGGCGCCTGGTGGGACGTGGTGGACGACCTGTCCGGCAACCTGCTGGCGCGCCTGCTCGAGCGCCACCCCCAGGAGATGAAGCCGCAGTTGCGGCGCTGGGCCCGCGGCAGCGACCCGTGGCTGCGCCGCGCGGCGATGTTGTGCCAGCGTCATGTGGCCGCCGAGGCGTTCGATGCCCAACTGCTTTACGACACGATCCTGCCGTCGATCGGCGCGGGCTGCTTCGCCAACGAGTTCTTCATCCGCAAGGGCATCGGCTGGGCGTTGCGCGAGCGATCGTATGCGGCGCCGCAGGAGGTTGCGGCCTTCTGTCGGGAGTACGCTTCGCAACTCGCCCCCCTGACGCTGCGCGAGGCGATGAAGGCGATCCACCGCAAATCCAGGAGCAAGGTCGATGGCTGACAGGAAAAGGAAGAAGTCGGGCAACGGTGACGGCCTGTCGAAGAAGGAGTACCTGCAGCGGCTCGAGCCGCTGCAGCTCGAACTCAATCGCATGGCGCGCTGGCTGCAGGCCATGGGCAAGCGGCTCGTGGTGGTGGTCGAGGGGCGCGACACCGCGGGCAAGGGCGGCGTGATCGCCGCGATCGCCGAGACGCTGAACCCGCGCCAGTGCCACGTCGTCGCACTGGCCAAGCCGAGCGACCGCGAGCGCACCCAGTGGTACTTCCAGCGCTACGTGCCACACCTGCCGGCGGCCGGCGAGATCGTGCTGTTCGACCGCAGCTGGTACAACCGCGCCGGTGTCGAGCCGGTGATGGGGTTCTGCACGCCGGAGCAGACCGCCGCGTTCCTCAAGCAGGCACCGCAGTTCGAGCGCATGCTGGTCGACGACGGCGTGCTGCTGTTCAAGTACTGGCTCACGGTGGACCAGGCCAAGCAGGAAGAGCGTTTCGCCGAGCGGCTGGCCGACCCGATGAAGCAGTGGAAGCTGTCGCCCATCGACCTGAAGGCACGCGAGAAGTACGCCGACTACACGAAGGCGCGCGAGGCCATGCTGGAGGCCACGCATACCAAGCACGCGCCATGGGCGCTGGTGGATTTCAACGACCAGCGCCGCGGCCGCCTTGCGCTGATCCGGCACCTGCTCGACCAGTTGCCCGATACGAACGTGCCGCAGGACAAGATCGAGTTCCCGCCGCTGCCGGGCAAGCCGCTGAAAGAGTCGTTCGCAGGCAAGCTCAGGCCGATCTGAACCGCATGACTTCTTTCACCTGATGGAGCGACCTGCGTGAACGCCGTCGACATCGAGGTCTTGCGCAGCGCGATCGACTGGCAGGACCGCGGGTATCGTGTCACGCTCGGCACCGTGGTGCGCACCTGGGGCTCGGCGCCGCGCCCGCCCGGCTCGCTGATGGTCATCCGCGATGACGGCCAGGTCGCCGGGTCGCTGTCGGGCGGCTGCATCGAAGACGACCTGATCGGACGTGTCGCGCGCGGCGAGCTTGCGGCGCGGCTGCCGCAGCTCACGACCTACGGCGCGAGCGCCGAGGAGGCGCAGCGATTCGGCCTGCCGTGTGGCGGTACGGTGCAAGTGGTGCTCGAGCCGCTGTCGGCGCAGTCGAGGCTGCGCGAACTGCTGGCCGCGATCGAGGGCCATCGCCTCGTTGCACGCCGTCTCGACATGACGACCGGGCTGGCGCAGCTTGCGGATGCGATCGACAGTGACACGCTGCATTTCGACGGCACAGTGCTCGTCACCGTGCACGGCCCGCGACTGCGCCTGCTGATCATCGGCGGCGGCCAGCTCTCGCGCTACCTGGCTGCGATGGCGGTGATGCTCGACTACCGTGTCACGGTGTGCGAGCCGCGCGAGGAGTATCACGAAGGCTGGCAGGCGATGGAGGGGGTGACGCTCGCGCGCGCGATGCCCGATGACCTGGTGCTCGCGATGAACCTCGACGCGAACAGCGCGGTCGTCGCGCTCACGCACGACCCGAAGCTCGATGACCTGGCATTGATGGAGGCGCTGCGCACGCCGGCGTTCTACGTCGGCGCGCTCGGCTCGCGGCGCAACAACGATTCGCGGCGCGAGCGGCTGCTGCAGTTCGAGGTCAGCCGGGACGAGATGGCGCGCCTGCGCGGGCCGGTCGGCCTGAGGCTGGGCGGGCTGACGCCACCCGAGATCGCGCTGAGCATCATGGCCGAGATGACTGCGCGGCGGCGCGGCGTCGACGTCACGGGGTCGCTGGCCGACTGGAGCGCTTCCGCTGCATCGTGCCGCGCCGTGGCCGGCTGAGCGTCAAGGCGCCCGCGCGCCGGCCGCGCGCCACGCCAGCACGAAGGCGCGCTGGTCGTCGTTCTCGGGGCTGAGCTGGCCCCCGCAACTCTGCGCCGAGGCCGCGAACTTGCGCCGCAGCAGCGCGAGCGCGTCGCGCGCCTCCAGGCCCTGCTCGACCAGCCAGCACGCGGCGACCGTTCCGGTGCGACCGATCCCTGCGCGGCAGTGCAGGTAGACGCGCCGGTCGTCGTCGACCGCTGAGGCGATCGCGTCGAGCGCCGCACGCATCGTCGCCGTCGTGGGCACACCGAAGTCGTCGATCGGGAAGTTCGAGCGTTGTGCCCACGGCGGTGCGTACGGCGGCAAATCGTCGCCGGCTGCGGTGAGGTCGATGAAGCGCGTCACGCCGGCGGCTTGCAGCGCCGCCAGGCGAGCAGGCAGCGCCTGTGCGCCACGCGCACCGGGGTGCGCACCGGCCAGCAGCCGCCCGGGCAGCAACCAGTAGCTGTGCTCGAAAGGCCGGGCCAGCACGTCACCGACGGCATGCAGGTCCGCATCGCGTGCAAGCACCTCAGTCTTCCTTGGTGGCAAACACTGGCCGCGGCATAGGAACCGGTGACTTTCCAAGCAACCACCGCAAATCCGGCCCGGCCGTTCCGGCAGCGCTGCCCCCTTGAGGGGGAGCGGCCAAGCCGCTCCCGTGGGTGGTGTCCTTTAGTGTCCCAGGATCTTGGACAGGAAGTCCTTGGTGCGGTCGCTCTTCGGGTGGTCGAAGAACTCGTGCGGCGTGTTCTCTTCGACGATCTGGCCCTGGTCCATGAAGATCACGCGGTCGGCCACGGCCTTGGCGAAGCCCATTTCGTGCGTCACGCAGATCATGGTGATGCCCTGGCCGGCGAGCTCGGTCATCACGTCCAGGACTTCCTTGATCATCTCCGGGTCGAGCGCCGAGGTCGGCTCGTCGAACAGCATGATCTTGGGCGTCAGGCAAAGCGCGCGTGCGATCGCGACGCGCTGTTGCTGGCCGCCGGAGAGTTGCAGCGGGTACTTGCCAGCCTGCTCGGCGATCTTCACGCGGGTGAGCTGCTGCATCGCGCGCTCCTCGGCGTCCTTCTTCGGCAGCTTGCTGACCCACATCGGTGCCAGCGTCAGGTTCTCGAGCACGGTCAGGTGCGGGAACAGGTTGAACTGCTGGAACACCATGCCGACTTCCTTGCGCACGCGTTCGATCGACTTGACGTCATCGGTAAGCTCGACCCCATCGACCTTCAGCGTGCCCTGCTGGTGCTCCTCGAGGCGGTTGATGCAGCGGATCAGCGTGCTCTTGCCCGAGCCCGAGGGGCCGCAAACGACGATGCGCTCGCCCTTGGCGACGCTCAGATCGATGTCGCGCAACACATGGAAATTGTTGCCGTACCACTTGTTGACCTTCTCGAAGGTGATGATCGGTTCAGTCATGGCATGTCACCGGTTCTTGCTGGCCGACAGACGCTTTTCGATCCACAGGCTGTAGCGGCTCATCGAGAAGCAGAAGAGGAAGTAGATCGCGGCGATGAAGAAGTAGCCCTCGATCTTGAACGGGCGCCAGTCGGTGTCCGAGTCCAAGGCCAACCCCATCGAGCCGGTCAGCTCGTAGAGGCTGACGATGGTCACCAGCGAGGTGTCCTTGAAGATGGCGATGAAGTTGTTCATGATGCCTGGCACGACCATCGCCAGCGCCTGGGGCAGGATGACCTTGCGCTGCGCCTGCCAGTAGCTCAGGCCCAGCGTGTCGGCCGCTTCTTGCTGACCCTTGGGGATGGCCTGGAGACCGCCGCGCACGATCTCTGCCATGTAGGCGCCGGAGAACAGCGTGATGCCCACGAGCACGCGCAGCAGCACGTCGATGCTGGTGCCTGGCGGCATGAACAGCGGGAACATGAAGCTGGCCATGAACAGCACGCTGATCAAGGGCACGCCGCGGATCAGCTCGACGTACAGCACGCAGATCGTCTTGATCGCCGGCATGTTGCTGCGTCGGCCCAGCGCCACCACCACCGCGAGCGGGAAGGCCAGCACGATCGACAGCGTGGCCAGCAGCACTGTCAGCGGCAGTCCCCCCCATCGGTCGGTGGGCACGTACGCCATGCCGGCGAAGCCGCCGAACATCAGGCCGAAGAACAGCGCCAGCATCGCTGCCCAGAGCAACCCCAGCCACGGCTTCCAGAACACGCGCACGCAACTGGCCACCAGCACCGTGACCATCGCCAGGGTGGCGAACAGCGGACGCCACTGTTCCTCGAACGGGTAGCGACCGAACATGATCAGGCGGTATTTCTCGGTCACCACGCCCCAGCATGCGCCGATGCCGCGCGCGGCCTGGCATTCCTCGGAGCTCGGGGCAAACACCGCCTTGACCAGCCCCCAGCTGGCCAATTGCGGCAGCCACCAGACCGCCAGGCCGATGAGGATCAGGGTCGCGACCGTGCTCGGCACATTGCCGAACAGGTTGCGTTTGAGCCAGGGACCCGCGCCCTCGGTACGGACCGGTGCTTCGCGCGGCGCGATCGGCGTGAAAGATGCGGCGTTCATCTCATCGCTCCTTGATCGCCGCGCGCTTGTTGTACCAGTTCATCAGCGCCGAGGTGCCCAAGGAGGTCGTCAGGTACACGAGCATGATGATCGAGATGCACTCGACCGCGCGCCCGGTCTGGTTGATCGCGGTGTTGGAGATCGAAATCACGTCGGGGTAGCCGATGGCCACTGCCAGCGACGAGTTC
>JAOUIM010000194.1 GCA_029884035.1 Aquincola sp.
TGCACGCCTTCCGCAATGCGCTGATCCCGGTGATTACCGTGATCGGCCTACAGGTCAGCGTGTTGTTCACCGGCGCCATCCTCACCGAGACCATCTTCTCCTGGCCTGGCGTGGGCAAGTGGATGATCGAGGCCATCGCGCGGCGCGACTACCCGGTGCTGCAGGGCGGCCTGGTGCTGCTGGGCGGCGTGGTCATGCTAGTCAACCTGGCGGTCGACGTGCTGTACGGCGTCATCAACCCTCGCATCTCGCGCCAACGATGAACCAATCCGCCGCCCCCGCCACCGACCCGCGCACCGCGCGCGAGCTGGCACCGCCCGGGCCGCTGCGCGAGTTCTGGCGCTACTTCAGCGCCAATCCAGGCGCCGTCGCCGGCTTGGTGATCGTGCTCGCTGTCATCGCGATGGCCGCAGCTGCACCCTGGTTCGCGCCCTACCCGCCCGACCTCACCAACAACCAGGCCTTCCTAAGACCGCCGTTCTGGCAGGAAGGCGGCTCCACCGCATATCTGCTCGGCACGGACGCGATCGGGCGCGACATCCTGTCGCGCCTGATGCACGGCGGGCGGCTTTCACTGGTGATCGGCATCGCAGTGGTGGCGCTGTCGATCGCGGTTGGCGTGGTGCTGGGCCTGGCGGCCGGCTTCTGGCGCGGCGCCATCGAGATCGCGATCATGCGGCTGATGGACATCATCCTCACGTTGCCCAGTCTGCTGCTGGCCATCGTGATCGTCGCCATCCTCGGCCCCGGGTTGATGAATGCGATGCTGGCGGTGTCGCTGGTGGTGCTCCCGCACTACGTGCGCATCACGCGCGCCGCGGTCATCACCGAGACGGCCAAGGACTACGTCGTGGCCGCTCAGGTGGCGGGCGCCGGTCGGGCGCGACTGATGTTCCGCGAGGTGCTGCCCAACTGCGCCGCCCCACTCATCGTGCAGGCTTCGCTGGGCGTGTCCACCGCCATCCTCGACGCCGCGGCGCTGGGCTTCCTCGGCCTGGGCGCGCAGCCGCCGGCGGCCGAGTGGGGCACCATGCTCGCCGACGCACGCGAGTTCGTGCTGCGCGCGTGGTGGGTCGTCACCTTACCGGGCCTCATGATCCTGATCACCGTGCTGGCCTTCAATTTGCTGGGTGACGGGCTGCGCGATGCGCTCGACCCCAAGCTGAAACGCTGAATACGCGCACCGAAGATGTCGCTGCTCGAAATCGAAGACCTGCACGTCGAGTTCCCCGGCCAAGGGGCGACGATGCACGCCGTGGAGGGCGTGACCCTCCGCCTCGACGAGGGCGAGGTGCTGGGCATCGTCGGCGAGTCCGGCTCCGGCAAGAGCGTCACGATGCTTGCCCTGATGGGCTTGGTGCCCTTCCCGGGCCGCGTGCGCGCGCAGCGCATGGCCTTTGCCGGGCGCGATCTGCTCACCCTGTCGGCGCGCGAGCGACGTGCCCTGACCGGGCGCGACGTGGCGATGATCTTTCAAGACCCGACCACCAGCCTCAACCCGTGCTTCACCGTCGGCTTCCAGCTCATCGAGTCGCTGCGCCTGCACCTGGGCCTAGACCGACGCGCCGCCACCAAGCGGGCCACGGAATTGCTGGAGTTGGTGGGTATCCCCGCCGCTTCGAGCCGGCTCAGGGACTTCCCGCACCAGATGTCGGGTGGCATGAACCAGCGCGTGATGATCGCGATGGCCATCGCGTGCAACCCGCGGCTGCTGATCGCCGACGAGCCCACCACCGCACTGGACGTCACCATCCAGGCTCAGATCCTCGACCTGCTGCGAAGCCTGCAAAAGGAGCGGGGAATGGCGCTGGTGCTGATCACGCACAACATGGGTGTGGTCGAGGAGATGGCGCAGCGCGTGTGCGTGATGTACGCCGGCCAGGTGCTCGAGGAGCGCGACGCGCTGGGCTTGTTCACCGCGCCCCAACATCCTTACACCGCGGCGCTGCTGGCGGCGATGCCCGAGCGCAGTGAGGGGGCGACGCAGTTGGCGAGCATCCCCGGCACGGTGCCGGGCCTCTATGACCGGCCGACCGGTTGCCTGTTTGCGCCGCGCTGCGGCTACGCCACTGCCCATTCACGCGCCGTGCGGCCGGAGTTGCGCGATTGGCAGGGTGGTCGCGTGCGCTGTCACCACCCTCTGGGCGATCCACAGCGCGAGGCCCAGATCGCGTTGCATGGCCGCCTCGCCCGCGCCACCGAGGAGCCGGCATGAGCGATGCGGTGACGACTCGGCCCGTGGTGGAGGCGAACGACCTGTGCCGCGTCTACGAGATCAAGCGCGGCTGGCTGCGGCCGCGTGCCCAGCTGCAGGCGGTGGGCGGTGTCTCGTTTCGCGTGGCAGCCGGGCAGACGCTGGCAGTGGTCGGCGAGTCGGGTTGCGGCAAGTCGACACTGGCGCGCATGGTGACGCTGATCGAGAAGCCCACCGCCGGCACGCTGCGCCTGCAGGGCGTGGATGCGGTCGAGACGCCGCCGCAGGCGCGTGCGACCTTGCGTCGTGCCGTACAGCTCGTGTTCCAGAACCCCTACGGCTCGCTCAACCCACGTCACAAGATCGGTGAGATCCTGGCCACGCCGCTGGCGATCAATACGACACTGACGCCTGCCGAGCGACGCGAGCGCGCGCAGACCATTCTCGCGCGCGTGGGGCTGCGTCCCGAGCACGCGCAGCGTTACCCGCACATGTTCTCGGGCGGGCAACGTCAGCGCATCGCGATCGCCCGCGCACTGATGCTCGAACCCGCACTGCTGGTGGCCGATGAACCGGTATCGGCGCTCGACGTTTCGGTGCAGGCACAGGTGCTCAACCTGCTGCAAGAGCTGCAGAACGAGCTTGGGCTGGCCTACCTCTTCATCTCGCACGACCTGGGCGTGGTGCGCCACATTGCGCACGAAGTGATGGTCATGTACCTCGGCCTGGTGATGGAGCAAGGCCCCAAGCGCAGCCTGTTCGCGCGGCCGCTGCACCCGTACACCCGGGCCCTGCTGGGTTCCACGCCCGGCCTGTCGGGGTTGGCGCGCGACAAGCGCATCGTGCTCAAGGGCGAGCTGCCTTCGCCGCTTTCGCCGCCGGCCGGCTGCGTCTTCAGCACGCGCTGCCCGAACGTGGCCGAGCGCTGCCGCGAGGTACGCCCAGCCCTGCGTCCGGTCGGCGACCGGCAGGTGGCCTGCCACCATGCCGAGCGGCTGGCTGGCTGAGCCGGCCTGATCTGGCTCAATGCCGGTTCAAGGCAACCCTGATGCCGCTGGCGCCGTCATCGCTTAGCATGACCGCTCGGTTCCGATTCACAAGAGAGGATTCTTCATGCACTTCGTCCGCATGCGCGCCGCCACCGCGGCCGCCCTCGCCCTGCTGGCCGCCGGCACCCTGTCGGCCAAGACCCTCGTCTACTGCTCCGAGGGCAGCCCGGAAAACTTCTACCCCGGGATCAACACCACCGGCACCTCGTTCGATGCGAACAGCCAGATCTATAGCCGCGTCGTCGACTTCGAGCGCGGCGGCACGAACGTGGTGCCCGGCTTGGCCGAGAAGTGGGACATCTCCGCCGATGGCCTGACCTACACCTTCCACCTGCGCAAGGGTGTGAAGTGGCATTCGAACAAGAACTTCAAGCCGTCGCGCGACATGAACGCCGATGACATCCTTTTCATGTTCGAGCGCCAGTGGAAGGAGAACGACCCGTATTTCAAGGTCACGAGCTCCAACCACTCCTACTTCAACGACATGGCCATGCCCAAGCTGCTGAAGTCGGTGGACAAGGTGGACGACTACACGGTCAGGATCGTCCTCAACCGCCCTGAGGCGCCCTTCCTGTCGAACCTGGCGATGGAATACGCCGGCGTGCAGAGCAAGGAGTACGCGATCGCGATGCTCAAGGCCGGCACGCCGGAGAAGATCGATCAGGAGCCGATCGGCACCGGGCCCTTCATGCTGGTGCAGTACCAAAAGGACGCCATCATCCGCTACAAGGCGTTCCCCGAATTCTGGGGCGGCAAGGCCAAGATCGACGACCTGGTGTTCGCGATCACGCCCGACTCCTCGGTGCGCTGGGCCAAGCTGCAGAAGGGCGAATGCCATGTCATGCCCTACCCCAACCCGGCCGACCTCGACGTGATCCGCAAGGACCCGAACGTGACCGTGCTTGAGCAGCCCGGCCTGAATGTGGGTTACCTCGCCTACAACACGACGAAGAAGCCCTTCGACGACGTGCGGGTGCGCAAGGCGATCAGCATGGCGATCAACAAGAAGGCCATCATCGACGGGGTCTACCTGACCACCGGCATCGCCGCCAAGAACCCCATTCCGCCCTCGATGTGGTCGTACAACGATGCCATCAAGGACGATCCGTACGACCCCGAGGCGGCCAAGAAGCTGCTCGCGCAGGCGGGCTTCCCGAACGGCTTTGCCACCGACCTGTGGGCGATGCCGGTGCAACGCCCGTACAACCCGAACGCGCGCCGCATCGCCGAGCTGATGCAGGCCGACCTGGCCAAGGTGGGCGTCAAGGCCGAGATCAAGAGCTTCGAGTGGGGCGAGTACCGCAAGCGCATGCAGGCCGGTGAGCACCAGATGGGGATGCTCGGCTGGACCGGCGACAACGGCGACCCCGACAACTTCCTGCACACGCTGCTGGGTTGCGATGCGGCCAAGACGAACGGCTCGAACGTCGCCAAGTTCTGCTTCCAGCCGTTCGAAGATCTGGTGATCAAGGCCAAGTCGGTGTCCAAGCCGGCCGAGCGCACCGAGCTCTACAAGAAGGCTCAGGTGATCTTCAAGGAACAGGCCCCCTGGTTCACGATCGCCCACGCGGTGCAGTTGAAGCCGGTGCGCAAGGAGGTGGTCGACTTCAAGCTGAGCCCGTTCGGCCGCCACACGTTCTACGGCGTGGACATCAAACAGTAAGTCGCGCTGCCTGAAGACGACGAAGGCCGCCTGCGGGCGGCCTTCTGCCTTGCGCGGCCCGCGCGGCTCGGCAACACCGCATCGCGCTGCGGCCGGCGCTAGGGATGCGCTGATCAATCAGCCGCAATTCGGCTGGCCGCGCCCTGTATTGCTGGCGATCGTGGCCTGGGCAGTGCGCTGCCGCCGCGGCGCCGGGGTCCGCGCCAGCCCCTCGGCGCGCAGCCGAAGCCGCCGCAGACCCGCGCGGCCGCGTGCTCGCCGAAAGCAGCGTCAGGCGACGGCGCCGATGTCGATCAGCCGCTCGATTTCGGTCGCCGTGTAGCCCAGTTCGCCGAGCACCTCTCGCGTGTGCTCACCACGCTTCGGCGGGTTCAGGCGGGTGCCAGGCCGCTCGCCGTCGAGCGTGAACGGGAACAGCGGCGCCTTGACAGCCTGGCCGGCGCGCTCGCCATCGGTCAGCGTGATCTCCGACAGCCCGCCGGTTGCCGCCAAGTGCGGGTCGTCGAGCAACTGCTCGGGCTTCATGATCGGGGCAAAGGGCAGGCCTGCGGCCTCGAAGCGCTGCGCCAGCTCGGCCGCGCTGAAGGCCTGCAGCCGGCGCCCAAGTTCGGCCAGCAGCGTCGGCCGCGCGCGCACGCGGTCGTTGTTGCCGGCCAGCGCCGGGTCGGCCTTCAGCTCGTCGAATCCGAGCACGTCGCAGAACGTCGTCCACTGCGCGTCGCTCACCGCGGCCAGGAAGATCTGCTCGCCATCCTTGACCGTGAAGACGTCGTAGATCGCCCACGGGCTGATGCGCGCGGGCATCGGCGCCGCCGGCGTGCCGGTGATTGCGTACTGAAGCATGTGCTGGCCGACGAGGAAGATGTTGTTCTCGTACAGCGCCGACTGCACCTCCATGCCGCGCCCGGTGATGCCGCGCTCAATCAGGGCGCCCAGGATCGCGATGGCGCCGAACATGCCGCCCATGATGTCGTTGACCGACGAGCCCGCGCGCAGCGGGTCACCCGGGCGGCCGGTCATGTAGGCCAGGCCGCCCATCATCTGAACCACCTCGTCGAGCGCGGTACGGTGGTCGTAGGGGCCCGGGAGGAAACCCTTGAGGCTGGCGTAGATGACGCGTTCGTTGTCCTTCGCGAGCGAGGCATAGTCCAGGCCGTACTTGACCATCGTGCCGGGCTTGAAGTTCTCGGCCACGACGTCGGCGCTGGCCGCCAGCCGCCGTGCCGCCGCCGCGCCTTCGCGCTGGTGCAGCTCGATCCGGATGCTCTTCTTGTTGCGGTTGAACATCGGGAAGAAGCCGATGCCCGCGCCGAGCAGCGTGCGCGTGCGGTCGCCCTCGATCGGCTCGACCTTGATCACCTCGGCCCCCAGGTCGGCCAGCACCATGCCGCAGGTCGGGCCCATCACCATGTGGGTGAACTCGACGACCTTCAGACCCTGGAGCGGCAGGTGCTTCATGCGCCCCTCATTGTCTACGCCCGTGCGCGCGCCTCGAGGTCGACCTTGAGCGCCGGCGCCAGCTTGAGCTGGCGCGCGAGCTCGTCGAGGTAGGCGCGCTCCATCGTCGTCGTCTCGTCGACCACCAGCAGGCTGGCCAGGTAGATCTCGGCCGCCATCTCGGGGCTCGCGCTCGCGGTCGCCACGTCAGCCGGTTCGACCGGCTTGCGCAACTCGTCCTCGAACCAGCGGCGCGTCGCGGGGTCGCTATCCAGCCGCGCCAGCTCGGCCTCGACGAGGCAGCGTTCGCGGTCGTCCATGTGGCCGTCGGCCTTGGCCGCGGCGATCATCGCCTTGAGCATCGCCTGGCTGTGCCGCTCGAGCTGGGGTGCCGGCAGCGCCGCGAAACCCGGCACCGACGGCGTTGGCTGCGGTGCACCCGCGGCACCCGCCGGCGGCTGCGCCTGCTGCGCGGCCTGGTGGTCCTGGTAGGCCTTCCAGGCCAGGGCGCCGATCGCGGCGACGCTGCCCAGCTTCAGGGCCGATGCGCCGATGCGGCGCCCGCGCTGGCTGCCCAGCAGCAGCGCGAGCGCGCCGCCGGCGGCAGCGCCGGTGG
>JAOUIM010000195.1 GCA_029884035.1 Aquincola sp.
TACTTGGCGGCGACGGTCGTCTTGGTCTTGGCCTTGGCGATCGTGGCGTCCGCCGTCTGCGTGGCATTCATCTGCTTGAGCGCACGGGCGTATTCGTGCGGGAAGACCTTGATGAATTTCGCGCGTGCCTCGGCCCAGTGATCGAGGATGTGGCGCGCCCGCAGGCTGCCCGTCCAGCGGTGGTGGTCGTCGATCAGCTTCTTGAGCAGGGCCTCGTCGCTCTGGCCCTTGTGGTAGGTGGCCGGGTCCTGCTCGTCGCGCGACAGCACCTTGTCCAGCGTCACCATGCTGGTGTTGCAGCGGCCCGCGAAGTGCCCGTCCTCGTCGTAGACGTAGGCGATGCCGCCGCTCATGCCGGCAGCGAAGTTGCGGCCGGTCCGGCCGAGCACGGCCACGGTGCCGCCGGTCATGTATTCGCAACCGTGGTCGCCGGTGCCCTCGACCACCGCCGTGGCGCCGGACAGGCGCACCGCGAAGCGCTCCCCCGCGACGCCGCGGAAGAACGCCTCGCCGCTGGTGGCGCCGTACAGCGCGGTGTTGCCGATGATGATGTTGGCCGTGGCCTCACCGCGGAAGTCGATGCTGGGCCGCACGACGATGCGCCCGCCCGACATGCCCTTGCCGGTGTAGTCGTTGGCATCGCCGATCAGGTACTGGGTGATGCCGGCGGCGAGGAAGGCGCCGAAGCTCTGACCGCCGGTGCCCTCCATCTGCATGAAGATCGTGTGGTCGGGCAAGCCCTCGGGGCGCTGGCGGATCAGCTCGCCGGAGAGCATCGCACCCACCGAGCGGTTGACGTTGCGCACGTCCTGCATGAACTGCACTTTCTCGCCACGCTCGATCGCGGGCCGGCATTTCTCGATCAGCATGACGTCGAGCGCCCTGTCCAGGCCATGGTCCTGCACCTCGACCTGGCGGCGCGGCACGTCCGCGGGCACCGCCGGCAGGTGGAAGACCCGGCTGAAATCCAGGCCCCTGGCCTTCCAGTGCGAGATGCCTTTCCTGGTGTCGAGCAAGTCCGCGCGGCCGATCAGCTCGTCGAAGGTGCGCACGCCCAGCTGCGCCATGATCTGGCGCGCCTCTTCGGCAACGAAGAAGAAGAAGTTGACGACATGCTCGGGCTTGCCGGCGAACTTCTTGCGCAGCACCGGATCCTGCGTGGCCACCCCGACCGGGCAGGTGTTGAGGTGGCACTTGCGCATCATGATGCAGCCCTCGGCAACGAGCGGCGCCGTGGCGAAGCCGAACTCGTCGGCACCGAGCAGCGCGCCGATCACGACGTCGCGGCCGGTCTTCATCTGGCCATCGGCCTGCACGCGGATGCGGCTGCGAAGGCGGTTGAGCACCAGTGTCTGCTGCGTTTCCGCGAGGCCCAGTTCCCACGGCGTGCCGGCGTGCTTGATGCTCGACCAGGGTGACGCCCCGGTGCCGCCGTCGTGGCCAGCGATCACCACGTGGTCGGCCTTGCACTTGGCCACGCCCGCGGCCACCGTACCCACGCCGACCTCGCTGACCAGCTTGACGCTGATCGATGCGCGCGGATTGGCGTTCTTCAGGTCGTGAATGAGCTGCGCCAGGTCCTCGATCGAATAGATGTCGTGGTGCGGCGGCGGGCTGATCAGGCCGACGCCCGGCACCGAGTAGCGCAGGAAGCCGATGTACTCGCTGACCTTGCCGCCGGGCAGCTGGCCGCCTTCGCCCGGCTTGGCGCCCTGCGCCATCTTGATCTGGATCTGATCCGCGGAAACGAGGTACTCGGTGGTCACGCCGAAGCGCCCCGAGGCCACCTGCTTGATCTTGCTGCGCAGCGAATCGCCTTCCTCGAGCACGTAGTCGGCCTCGATGACCTTGGCGCCGATGACGTCGCTGACCTTGGTCCCGGCCGCGATCGGGATGCCCTTCAATTCATTGCGGTAGCGCGCCGGGTCCTCGCCACCCTCGCCCGTGTTGCTCTTGCCGCCGATGCGGTTCATCGCGATGGCCAGCGTGGTGTGTGCCTCGGTGCTGATCGAGCCGAGCGACATCGCACCGGTCGCGAAACGCTTGACGATCTCGCTCGCGGGCTCGACTTCCTCGACGGGAATCGCCTTGCTCGGGTCGATCCGGAACTCGAACAGGCCGCGCAGCGTCATGTGGCGGCGGCTCTGGTCGTTGATGATCTGCGCGTATTCCTTGTAGGTCTCGAACTTGCCGGCGCGCGCGCTGTGCTGCAGCTTGGCGATCGCGTCGGGGGTCCACATGTGCTCCTCGCCGCGAACGCGCCAGGCGTACTCGCCGCCGGCATCGAGCATCTCGGCCAGCACCGGGTCGTCGCTGAAGGCCGCGCGGTGCATGCGGATCGCTTCCTCGGCGACCTCGAACACGCCAATGCCGGCCACCTGCGTCGCGGTGCCCCGGAAGTACTTGTCGACGAATGCCTTCTCGAGGCCGACCGCCTCGAAGAGCTGAGCGCCGCAGTACGACATGTACGTGGACACGCCCATCTTCGACATGATCTTCGACAGGCCCTTGCCGATGGCCTTGACGTAGTTGTAGATCGCCTTTTCGGCGCTCAGGTCGCCCGGCAGCTCACCGTGAATGTCGACGAGCGTCTCCAGCGCCAGATACGGATGCACCGCTTCGGCACCGTAGCCGGCGAGCACAGCGAAGTGATGGACCTCGCGTGCACTGCCGGTCTCGACGGTGAGGCCGGCCGTCGTGCGAAGTCCCTCGCGAACGAGATGGTGGTGGACGGCCGACAGTGCCAGCAGTGCAGGGATCGCGACGCGCTCGCGGCGCATGCGCCGGTCGGTGACGATCAGGATGTTGTGGCCGGTCTTGATCGCATCGACCGCTTCGGCCGTGAGTGATGCGAGCTTGGCCTCGATGCCCTCGCTGCCCCAGGCCAGCGGGTAGGTGATGTCGAGCTCGTAGCTCTTGAACTTGCCATTGGTATGGCGTTCGATCGCGCGCAAACGCGCCATGTCGTCGAAGTCGAGCACCGGCTGCGTAACCTCGAGGCGCATCGGTGGGTTCACCGCGTTGATATCGAGCAGGTTCGGCTTGGGCCCGATGAAGCAGTTCAGGCTCATCACGATCGCCTCGCGGATCGGGTCGATCGGCGGGTTCGTGACCTGCGCGAACAGCTGCTTGAAGTAGTTGTACAGCGGCTTGGTCTTGTCCGAGAGCACCGCCAGCGGCGAATCGTTGCCCATCGAGCCGATCGCTTCTTCCCCGTTCGCCGCCATCGGCGCGAGCAGGAACTTCAGGTCCTCCTGCGTGTAGCCGAAGGCCTGCTGGCGATCGAGCAGTGATTCGGCATGCGGCAGCGGCGTCGCGGGCTCGATGGACAGTGCGTCGAGCTTGATGCGAACGTTCTCGATCCACTGGCGATACGGCTTGGCGAACGCGAATTGGTTCTTCAGCTCCTCGTCATCGACGATGCGCCCCTGCTCGAGGTCGATCAGAAACATCCTGCCGGGCTGCAGTCGCCACTTCTTGACGATGCGCGGCTCGGGGATCGGCAGCACACCGGATTCGCTGGCCATCACCACGAGATCGTCGTCGGTGACGATGTAGCGCGCCGGGCGCAGCCCATTGCGGTCAAGCGTCGCTCCGATCTGCTTGCCGTCGGTGAACACCATCGCGGCCGGGCCGTCCCAGGGCTCGAGCATCGCGGCGTGGTACTCGTAGAAGGCACGACGACGCACGTCCATACCCTCGTGCTGCTCCCACGCCTCGGGGATCATCATCATCGCGGCATGTGCGAGCGGATAGCCGCTCATCGTCAGCAGCTCGAGCGCGTTGTCGAAGGTGGCGGTGTCGCTCTGGTACTCGAAGCTGATCGGGTAGAGCTTCCTGAGGTCGTCGCCGAGCACCGGCGACTTCATCACGCCTTCGCGCGCGCGCATCCAGTTGAAATTGCCCTTGACGGTGTTGATCTCGCCGTTGTGGGCGACCATGCGGTACGGGTGCGCGAGCGGCCACTCGGGGAAAGTGTTGGTCGAGAAGCGCTGGTGCACCAGCGCCATCGCGCTGACGACGGCTTCGTTGGCCAGATCCTTGTAGTACACGCCGACCTGGTCGGCCAGCAGAAGGCCCTTGTAGATCACGGTGCGGCAGCTCATGCTGGGCACGTAGTACTCGCGGCTGTGCGTCAGTTTGAGCGCCTGGATCGCAGCCGACGCCGTCTTGCGGATCACATAGAGCTTGCGCTCCAGCGCATCGGGCACGATGACGTCGGGGCCGCGGCCGATGAAGATCTGCCGGATCACGGGCTCCTTGGCACGCACCGCGGGGCTCATCGGCATGTCGCGGTCGACCGGCACGTCGCGCCAGCCGAGCAGCACCTGCCCCTCGGCCTGAACGGCGCGCGCCAGTACCTGCTCGCAGGCCAGCCGCGATGCATGTTCCTTCGGCAGGAAGATCATGCCCACGCCGTACTCGCCCGGCGGCGGCAGGTCGATGCCCAGCGCAGCCATCTCGGCGCGGTAGTACTCGTCGGGGATCTGGATCAGGATGCCCGCGCCGTCGCCCATCAGCTTGTCCGCGCCCACCGCGCCGCGGTGGTCGAGGTTCTCGAGGATCTTCAGCCCCTGCTCGACGATGCCGTGCGAGCGTTGTCCCTTGATGTGCGCGACAAAGCCCACGCCACACGCGTCGTGCTCATTCGCCGGGTCGTACAAGCCCCGCTCTGCGGCAAGTCGGCGTTCATCGGGGGCGGCAGCGTTGTTCATCGCACGGTCCTGGCTGCGGGTGTGGAAACGCGAGGCTACTGCACCGCAGCATGCCAAACAATCAAATTAAATAGGGTCAGGCTCTAATAAATAAGTCGCCCCTGTTCTTGCTATTTTAAATAGGGACAATCTTATGGTTTCTCGGGTGCTTTCGGCGGGCGGCCTCGGCGTCCGGGGCCAATGGGGCGGTCGATGGCTTGGCCGATGCGGCGCAGGAATGCCTCCCCGCCCAGGGCATGCGAGCGCATCACGACGGCTTCGAGCTGCATTGCGACCTCGGGTGCAACACCCCGGCTGATTAAGTCAGCATGCGCACGCTCTCTTTCAAACGGCGTATTTCCGATATTCCAATAGGCCGTGTGCTCACTGACGAGCGGATCGCGAAAGCGGCCGAGGTGGTGCGATGCGCTGGACCATCGCCAGTCGGCGGCCTGGGCCACCCATCCCGCCTGGACCGGCAAGCTCTCGATGAGTACCGTCGCTTCGATCAAGTAAGTTTCCGCCTCGATCACACCGCAGCGAAACCGCCCCTCCCAGAGCGCGCCGCGCCTGCCGCAGCGTCTGTTGTGCGCGCTGCCGAAGCGGCGCCCGACCGCCTGCATCAGGCGGCCCAGCGCGTCGCGCTGCGCTGGCGTGACCAGCAGGTGAGCTTCGTTGCGCATGAGCGCGTAGGCGTGCAGCGCGACACCGGAACCCGGCAGGGCCTGGCGAAGTGCTTCGACGAGTGCGTCCCGATCCACCGGATCCTCGAGCACTGCTTGCGCTGCGTGGCCGCGCAGAAGCACCCGATGCAGTTCGCCTGCAACGACGAGTCGCGGCAAGCGCGCCATGGCTATCGATCCGATTCGAAGGCCCGCGAACCGTGCAGGCGCGCGTACTCCCGTGCGGCAAACCGGTCGGTCATGCCCGCGATGTAGTCGGCCAGGGCGCGCAAGCCCCTGCGCTCGTAGGCCGCGCGGTGCTCCGGTGGCAGTTCCGTCGGGGCGGCGACGTAGGCCGCGAACAGCGCACGCACCACCTCCCTGGCCCGGTCGGTGGTCCGCGTGACGCTCGGGTGCCGGTACAGCGCCGCGAACAGGAAGCGCTTGAGTTCGCTTGCCTGCGCGCGCAACTCGACAGAGAAGCTGACGAGCGGCGGCAGGCGCCGCACGGCTTCGACGTCCGCAGGCGAGTGCTGCGCCACCATCGAGCGGGTGGTATCGATCACGTCCCGCACCTGCGAGGCAAGCATGCGGCGCAGCGTCTCGGCGAGCAGACGCCTTTGGCCGCCGCGTGCAAGCTGGGGGTGCTGCGCCAGCGCGGCAGCGCGATGCCGTGCCAGCATAGGCACCTCGCCCAGTGCTTCGGCGTCGAGGAGGCCCGAGCGCATGCCGTCGTCGACGTCGTGCGCGGCATAGGCGATCTCGTCGGCGAGATTGCACAACTGCGCCTCGAGGCTGGGCTGCAGATCGTCGAGAAAACGGCGGGCGACGTCACCGGCCGAGCCGGATTGCAGACGCTGCGCGCGCTGGCGCGTGCAGTGCTTGAGCAGCCCCTCGCGCGTTTCGAAGCTCAGGTTCAGGCCGTCGAATTCCGGGTACCGCTGCTCGAGCGCATCGACAACCCTGAGACTTTGCAGGTTGTGCTCGAAGCCGCCACACTCGCGCATGCACTGGTCGAGCGCGTCGCCACCCGCGTGACCGAAAGGCGTGTGACCGAGGTCGTGGGCGAGCGCAATCGCCTCCACCAGGTCTTCGTTGAGCGCCAGCGTGCGCGCGATCGATCGACCAATCTGCGCCACCTCGAGCGAATGGGTGAGCCGCGTGCGGAACAGGTCACCCTCGAACGCGACGAACACCTGGGTCTTGTGTGCGAGCCGCCGAAACGCGGTGCAGTGCACGACTCGGTCGCGATCGCGCTGGTGCTCGTTGCGCGGCGGCGATGCCGGCTCGGCGACGCGCCGGCCCCTCGATCGCGCCGGGTCGCAGGCGTACGGGGCCAGTGGCAAGGCGCGGCCCCGCTTCAGACGCCGTGCGCCGCGATCGTCTCGAGCACGAGATCCTCGTCCACCGCGCGCACGCCGGCACGGCCGACCGCCTCGACGACCACGAAGCGCAATTCGCCGCCCTCGGCCTTTTTGTCCACGCGCATCAGTTCGAGCCAGCGTGGCGCGCCACCGAGATCGGGCGCGCGCACGGGCAAGCCGGCGCGTGCGCACAGCGTGCGCATGCGTTCGGCGAACGCCCCTGG
>JAOUIM010000196.1 GCA_029884035.1 Aquincola sp.
TCGCGGCTGCACAGCGAATGATCGCGGCACGCCAACGCCGGACGTGCGCGGCGATGCCTGGGGCCGCGGCCGCACGATGAGTTTTCTCGCCATCGACATCGGCAACACGAGGCTGAAGTGGGCGCTGTACGACAGCGGCCGACCCGGCGCGCGGCTGGCTGCGCAGGGCGCCATCTTCCTCGAGACGATCGACACGCTGGCCGAGGGTGACTGGCGCACCCTGCCGGCGCCCGCCGCGATGCTCGGCAGCAATGTCGCCGGCGACGCAGTGCGCCGCCGCGTCGAGGAGCAACTCGAGCTGTGGGACATCGAGCCGCGCTGGATCGTGCCCGCGGCTCAGGCGGCCGGCGTGGTCAACGGCTACGACCACCCTGCGCGCCTGGGCGACGACCGTTGGGCGGCACTGGTCGGTGCGCGCTGGCATGCGCTCGAGCGCGCCCGCCTGGCGGCGACGCCGCCGCGCCCGGTGCTGGTCGTGATGGTCGGCACGGCGGTCACGGTTGATTCGCTCGACATGAGCGGCCGCTTTCTCGGTGGACTCATCATGCCGGGCTTCGGCCTGATGCTGCGCGCGCTCGAGCAGGGCACCGCGGGGCTGAAGGTGCCCACCGGCGAGGTGGTCGACTTTCCGACCAACACCAGCGACGCACTGATGAGCGGCGGCGCTCATGCGCTGGCCGGCGCAATCGAGCGCATCCACCGGCGCCTGGTGCAGCGCTGCGGCGGCACCGAGCCGCTGCGGCTGATGACGGGCGGCGCCGCAGCGAAGATGGCGCCGATCACCGACCTGCCCTTCGAGACTGTCGACACGCTGATCTTCGATGGCCTGCTCGCGCTGCAGGCGGACCGTCAGAGAACGTAGCGCGAGAGGTCGTCGTCGCCGGCGAGCGCCGCGAGCTTGGCATTGACCGCGGCAGCATCGAGCCGCACCGTCTGGCCGCTGCGCTCCGGCGCGTCAAAGCTCACTTCGTCGAGCAGGCGTTCCATCACGGTGGCCAGGCGACGCGCACCGATGTTCTCGGTGCGCTCGTTGACTTCGAATGCGATCTGCGCCAGGCGCCGGACGGCGTCGGGCGCGAGATCGAGGGTCACGCCCTCGGTGGCCAGCAGCGCCTGGTACTGCTTGACCAGGCTCGCATGGGTGCTGGTGAGGATGGCCTCGAAGTCGTCGACGGTGAGCGATCCCAGCTCGACGCGGATCGGGAACCGCCCCTGCAACTCGGGAATCAGGTCGCTCGGCTTGGCGAAGTGGAACGCGCCGGAGGCGATGAAGAGGATGTGATCGGTCTTCACCGGCCCGTACTTCGTGCTGACCGTCGTGCCTTCGACGAGCGGCAGCAGGTCGCGCTGCACGCCCTGGCGGCTGACGTCGGCGCCCGCGGTCTCGCTGCGCGAGGCCACCTTGTCGATCTCGTCGATGAACACGATGCCGTTGCCCTCGGCCTGAGCCAGTGCGGCGGCGCGGATCTCGTCCTCGTTGACGAGCTTGGCGGCTTCCTCGTCGGTGAGCAGCCTGAGCGCCTCGCCGATCGGCAACTTGCGCGTCTTCTTGCGGGCGCCGCCGATCTGCGAGAACAGACCCTTCAACTGCTCGGCCATCTCTTCCATGCCTTGCGGCCCCATCACCTCCAACGTCGGCCGCGGCGCGTCGACCTCGATCTCGATCGTCTTGTCGTCGAGCACGCCCTCGCGCAGGCGCTTGCGCATTACCTGCCGCGCGGTGTTGTCCGCCGGCATCGGTGGCGTGGGTGCATCACCGAAACCCGCCGCGTGGCGCACATCACGGGGCGGCGGCACCAGCGCGTCGAGCACGCGCTCCTCGGCCGCGTCCTCGGCCTGAGCGCGCTTGCCGCGCATCTGTCGCTCGCGCTCCTGCTTGACCGCCACGTCGACGAGGTCGCGCACGATCGCGTCGACATCCTTGCCGACGTAGCCCACCTCGGTGAACTTGGTCGCCTCGACCTTGATGAAAGGCGCATCCGCCAGGCGTGCGAGACGGCGCGCGATCTCGGTCTTGCCCACGCCGGTGGGCCCGATCATCAGGATGTTCTTCGGCGTGATCTCGCTGCGCAGCTTTTCGTCGACCTGCTGGCGCCGCCAGCGATTGCGCAGTGCGATCGCCACTGCGCGCTTGGCCGCGTTCTGGCCGACGATGTGGCGGTCCAGCTCCGAAACGATCTCCTTGGGCGTCATCGAACTCATGGGTTCTTCTCGTCCAGGATTTCGATCGTGTGGTGCTGGTTGGTGTAAATGCACAGGTCGCCGGCAATCTCGAGCGAGCGCTTGACGATGTCCGGCGCAGCCAGCGCGCTGTGTTCGAGCAGCGCCTGCGCCGCGGCCTGTGCATAGGCGCCCCCCGAGCCGATCGCCACGATGCCGCGCTCGGGCTCGAGCACGTCGCCGTTGCCGGTGACGATCAGCGAATGCTCGTGGTCGGCGACGGCGAGCATCGCCTCGAGCCGACGCAGCACGCGGTCGGTGCGCCAATCCTTCGTCAGCTCGACCGCGGCGCGCAGCAGATGCCCCTGGTGCTTCTCGAGCTTGGCTTCGAACCGCTCGAACAGCGTGAAGGCGTCGGCCGTGGCCCCGGCGAATCCGGCGAGCACCTTGTCGTGGTAGAGCTTGCGCACCTTGCGCGCGCTCGCCTTGACGACGATGTTGCCCAGCGTCACCTGGCCGTCGCCACCGAGCGCGACGATGCCCTCGCGCCGTACCGACAGGATGGTGGTGCCGTGAAATGCAGGTTGGTCCATGGCGCAAGCATGTGGGGTCGCAGCGGCGCAGGTCAAGCAGCCGCCGCGGATTCGGCTTTGCCGGTCCACCGGCGGCACCCCCTCGAGTTGAAGCGGCGCGGCCGCCCCGGGGGCGGGTCAATTCCTCAGAAGTTGCGCACCCGCACGCTGGCGTTTTCGTTGATCCCCATCGCACCGAAGAACAACGCGACCAGCCGATGCGCGTCGGCAAAGGTCACGCTGCGGTTCTCGCTGCGTTTGGACAGCACCCAGTTGAGCAGGTCGCCTGCGGCGACGAAGTCCACCCGGATCAGCTTCTGGCACGACACGGTGACGAGCGACGCGGCACCGAGCTGGGCGTCGAGCTGGCGCACCGTATCGCCGATGTCTCCCACCAGCTGGCCCGACAACTCGACCGACGCCATCTGCACGTGGCCGCCACCGGGCTGGTCCTCGACCGAGGACTCGAGAAAGCTGGTCGCCACCTCGCCGACCTGTGACAGCGGCGGCGACTGCGTCGACAGGCCCGAGCCGCCGATGCGCACCTGGCAGCGCGCGCGTTCCCACGACGGTGGCGACACCTCGTAGGTCACACAGTAGTCGATCGCCGTCTCGTCGAATTGGTCGGGCCGGTTGGCCAGCCGCAGCGCGTCGAGCCGCAGCACCCAGTAGGCGGGGTCGGCGTCGCGCAGGCCCGTGGGCGACGCGTCGGCTAGCACCGCCAGGAAACGGTCGCCCGACAACCAGCGGATGTCCAGCGGCTCGCCGGACCACTGGCGGAACAGTTCGGACAGGTGTGTCGCCGCCTCGGGCTCGACGCTGCGCAGCGCGCTCCAGTCGAACACCCAGGGCAGCGGCAACTGCAGCGTCACCGAGCGCAGGCGCGCCACCGCGTCGACGTCGAGCACCTCGGGGCTGATCCAGCCGATTTCTCCGGCCGCGCGCTGCTGCCGGGGTTTGTCCTGCTGGGCCGACTCGGCCACCAGCTTGGGCAGCGAGAACCACTGCGGCGCCGACCAGCCGAACTGCTGTGCGTAATCGAGCGCGACGCTCTCGAACTTGTTTTGCTGGCCGGTCGCGCGGTACAGGTCGAACAGGACGAGCCAGGTCTCCGCATGCTGCGAACGCGCGCCGCTGTCACGCGTGAGCGCGAACAGCGCCTGCTCGCACTGCTCGAAGTCGGCATTGGCAAACGCGATCACCGCCTCGTCGAGTTCGGGGTCGTGCACCACCTCGCTGACCTCGACCGTGAACGGGGCCGCGAAGTCGCTGGCTGCCTGGCCTTGCAGACCGCCCAGCGATACCGCGGCGGCCGGGACCGGCGCAGCGGCCGCGGGCGCGGGCGCGGCAGGCGGAGGAATCGCCTGCGATTCATCGAGCTGCAGCGGCACGCGTCCGCTCGACCGGCCTGCGGAGCGTGACGGCGTCAGCGGGGCGGCTTCGGTGCGCTGCATCACCGCCGCGCGCGTCGTCGTCTGGCGGAACTTGGCGGGCTCCGTCGGTGCGATGTCGACCGGGCGGCGCGAGCTCGACGCGTTGAATCCGGCGCCCACCATCTGCTGCTCGATCTCGTCGATCTTGGCCTTGACGCCACTGTCGGGCGTGCGCGCCGCGTTGGCTTCGGCCCGCGATTCGGAGTCGATCTTCGAAGAGCCGCCGAGTGCGGCCAGCTGCTCGGGCGACAGGCCCTCGCGGCGCACCTTGCGCAGCATGTCGAATTCGCGGCGGCGCACGAAGTCGTTGCGCTTCTTGCGCTCGATCATCGCCTTGAGTTCGGATTTCTCGAGATCGAGCGCGCCGCCGTCGTCCTGGCGCGAATTCAGATCGGCCCAGTCGGTGGCCGGATTGGCCACGAATCGAACCACCTTGCGGAAGAAGCTCTCGCTGTCCTTCGGTGGAATGTTCTCAGCCATCGCCGCTCAATCGCCGAACATCTTCTGCTTCATCTCGCGACGCTGTTGCGCCTCCAGCGAGAGCGTGGCGGTGGGCCGGGCCAGCAGGCGCGCCAGGCCGATCGGCTCGCCGGTCTCGTCGCAGTAGCCGTAGTCGCCCGCCTCGATGCGAGCGAGCGATTGCGAGATCTTCTTGAGCAGCTTGCGCTCGCGGTCGCGCGTGCGCAGTTCCAGCGCATGCTCTTCCTCGATCGTGGCGCGGTCTGCCGGGTCGGGCACGATCGACGTGTCCTCGCGCAAATGCTCGGTGGTCTCGCCGGCATTGGACAGGAGGTCGTCCTTCAGCGCAGTCAGGCGCACGCGGAAGAACTCCAGCTGCTTCTCGTTCATGTATTCGCTGTCGGGCATCGCCAGCAGCTCGGGCTCGGTCAGGTCGCGGCCTGCCTTGCCCTTCCAGGCATTGACCAGCCTCGGGTCGATCTTGATGACAGGGCGTGCCGGCTCATCGAGCACCACCGGGCGCGCCGCCGGTCGCATCGGGGCAAAACGATCTGCAAACCGGCTCGCCGGTGCCGGATCGGCCACCGCGGTTCGCGCCGCGATCATTTCCGCCTTTGCGCTGGCCTTTGCGGGCGTCCTGGTCGCGGGTTTGACCTGGGGGACTGGTTTGGCCTGAACCGGCGGCGGCGCAGATTTCTTCGTGTCGGGCTTGGCGGCAGGCTTGGTTACAGGCACAGGGGTCGGTGTACGCGGTTTCGTCGGTTTGGCTGCAGGCTTCGCGGCCGCCTTGGGCGCGGCCTTCGGCACAGGTTTGGGCGCCGGCCTAGCGGCCGGTTTCTTCGCCGGCTTGGCTGCCGGCTTGGCGGTCTTCTTGGGTGCCGGCTTCGTCGCCTTCTTCGGCGCAGGCTTCGCGGCCTTCTTAGGCGCAGGCCTGGCGACCGCCTTCTTGGCTGGCGTCCGGCCGGCGGCTGGCGCAGGCTTCTTGACCGCCTTCTTCGGCGGCGCCGCGCTCTTGGCCGTGGACTTGCTCAATGGGGTCTCCTCGTAGGGGCTTTATACCTGCTCGCGGCACCGCAAGGTACCGCGGCCGGAACAAAAAGCGCGCGGATTGTAGCCACACCGTCGAACGGGCCGCGGCCCGCAGCCGGCACTGCGGCCATCGACTCACACGAGGCACTGCTCCAGGCCCTGCAGCAGGATGTCGCGCGGCAGGTCGATGCCGATGAACACCATCTTGCTCTGCTTCTTCTCGCCCGGCGCCCACTTCGGCCCGAGGTCGCTGCCCATCAGTTGGTGCACGCCCTGGAAGATGACCTTTCGATCGCTGCCCTTCATGTGTAGGACACCCTTGTAGCGCAGCATCTTGGGGCCGTAGACCTGCACGATCGCACCCAGGAAGTCCTCCAGCTTGGCCGCGTTGAAGGCCTTGTCGGAGCGGAATACGAAGGACTTCACGTCATCGTCGTGATGGTGGTGATGCGGGTGGTCGCAGTGATCGCCGTCCTCGTGGTCATGCTCGTGGTCGTGGTGCGTGTGGTCGTGCCCCTCGTCGCTGAGGAACTCGGGATCGATCTCGAGCTTCGCGTTGAGGTTGAAGCCGCGCAGGTCGAACACCTCGGCGATCGGCACCTCGCCGAAGTGCACCCTGCGCTGCGGCGCGCGTGGGTTCATGTGCTTGATGCGGTGCACGAGCGCCTCGACGGCGTCATCGTCGACGAGGTCGCTTTTGCTGATGAAGATCTGGTCGGCGAAACCGACCTGGCGCCGTGCCTCCTGGCGCGTGTCGAGCTGGCCGTCGGCATGCTTGGCGTCGACCAGTGTCAGGATCGAGTCGAGCAGGTAGCTCTCGGCGATCTCGTCGTCCATGAAGAAGGTCTGCGCCACCGGGCCGGGGTCCGCCAGGCCGGTCGTCTCGATCACGACACGCTCGAAGTCGAGTTCACCTTTGCGCTTCTTCTCGGCCAGCGTGGTCAGCGTGCTGCGCAGGTCCTCGCGGATGGTGCAGCACACGCAGCCGTTGGACAGCTGCAGGATCTGCTCCTTCCCACTGTCGTCGACCAGGATCTCGTTGTCGATGTTCTCCTCTCCGAACTCGTTCTCGATCACGGCGATCTTCTTGCCATGCTGCTCCGACAACACGCGCTTGAGCAGCGTCGTCTTGCCCGAGCCCAGAAAGCCCGTCAGGATGGTTGCAGGAATCAGGCCTTGAGACATGAGAGTTACCGTGCGATGAAATTCGGTTGAATGGAGGAAGGGCTTCGGCGCAGGCTCATGCCCGCGCAGCGGACGTGAACCGCGGCGCTGCC
>JAOUIM010000004.1 GCA_029884035.1 Aquincola sp.
CACGGTCGCGCTGTCGATCAGCTTCCTCGTCTACATCATCGTCGGCCAGTACCTGTTCGGCTTCCAGCTCGGCTGGTTTCCGGTGCAGGGCTGGAGCGACAGCGTGTGGACCAATCTCGTGACCTACGTACCGCTGCCGGTGATGCTGGCGGTGATGGTCGGCCTGGCGCCGCAGACGCGGCTGTACCGCACCTTCTTCCTCGACGAGCTCGGCCACGACTACGTGCGTACCGCGCGCGCGAAGGGCCTGACCGAGAACACGGTGATGTTCAAGCATGTGCTGCGCAACGCGATGATCCCGATCCTGACCAACGTCGGGTTGGCGCTGCCCGGCATCTTCGTCGGCTCGTTCCTGATCGAGGTGTTCTTCTCGATCCCGGGGCTGGGCCGCGAGGTGTTGCTGGCCGTCAACCGCAGCGACTATCCAGTCATCCAGGCGGTGACCGTGTACCTGGCGGTGATCACGATGCTGATCAATCTGACCGTCGACGTGTGTTTCAAGCTCGTCGATCCGCGGGTCGTCCTCAAATGAGCGCGGTCCTGATCTCCCCCGTGGCCGCCGATGGGATCGAGCACTCCGAAGGCGTCTGGCATGCGGCGTGGCGCCGCTTCAAGACCGATCGCATCGGCCTGGTGTCGGCCGCGGTCGTGATCGCGTTCCTGGTCCTCATCGCGCTGGCGGCGCTGGGCCTGGTGGCCAAGAACTGGCAGAAGGAAGTCGGTGTGCCCAACGCGCCGCCCACCTTCGTCGGCCCGCAGCCGCCCGAGGCGATCGGTGCGATCGAGGTGCCCAAGGGCCCGAACGTCGACCTGTCGGCGGTCGACCCGCTGGCGCCGCGCTACAAGGAATGGGAAGAACGCGCCGCCAAGTTCAAGACCGAGGAGGTGATCAAGGCCGAGACGCTGCCGATGGGCGGCGACCGCTTCGGCCGCGACGTGCTCGCCAAGGCGGTCAAGGGCACGCAGATCTCGGTGTTCGTCGGCGTGATGGCCGCGGTGGTCGCGACCCTGATCGGTACCCTGCTGGGCGCACTGTCGGGTTTCTTCGGCGGCAAGGTCGGCGACTTCCTCGAGTGGCTGTACAACGTGTTCGAGGCCATCCCCGGCATCCTGCTGATCTTTGCGTTCGCCGCGGTGTTCGGCCGCGGCATCACCACCGTCGTGCTGATCCTGGGCCTCACGGGCTGGTCGGGCCTGTACCGCCAGGTGCGTTCGGAGTTCATCAAGCACCGCAGCCGCGAGTACGTCCGATCGGCCGAGGCGATCGGCGCGTCGGTGTGGAGCCGTATCTTCACCCACATCCTGCCCAACGTCAGCCACGTCGTGTTGGTGCGCATGAGCCTGCTCGTGGTGGGCTTCATCAAGGCCGAGGTCATCCTGTCGTACCTCGGACTGGGCGTCGGTGTGGACGATGTCTCGTGGGGCACGATGCTGGCCGAGGCGCAGAGCGAGCTGATCCTCGGCCACTGGTGGCAGCTGGCCGCGGCGACCGTCTTCATGGCGGCATTCGTCACCGCGTTCTCGCTGATGACTGACGCGCTGCGCGACGCGCTCGATCCCAAGCTGCGTGGGCTGGAGTGACGCGATGACATTGCTGTCGATCCAAGACCTGCGCGTCGCCTTCCGCATGGGCAAGGTCAACGGGGTGGCCCAGCGCACGGAGGCCGTCAAGGGTGTGACGTTCGACATCCAAGAGAACACGACGGTGGCGCTGGTCGGTGAATCGGGATCGGGCAAGAGCGTGACTGCGATGTCGGTGCTGAACCTGCTGCCCGACAACGCCGAGCGCAGCGGCAAGATCCTGTGGCAGGGCAAGGACCTGCTGCGCACGCCGCTGCACGAGTTGCAGCACCTGCGCGGCAAGGACATCGCCTGCGTATTCCAGGACCCGATGCAGTCGCTGAACCCGGTGTTCACGGTCGGCGACCAGCTCTGCGAGCCGCTCATCAAGCACATGAGGATGGGCCAGCGCGCCGCGCTCGAGCGTGCCGAGCAATGCCTGGTCGAGGTCGGGATGCCCGAGCCGAAGCGGCGCCTCGCGGCCTATCCGCACGAACTGTCGGGCGGCCAGCAGCAGCGCGTGATGATCGCGATGGCGCTGGCCTGCGAGCCCAAGCTGCTGATCGCCGACGAACCGACCACGGCGCTGGACGTGACGATCCAGCGCCAGATCCTCGAACTGATCGCCGAGATCCAGCGCAAGCACCGCATGAGCGTGCTGTTCATCAGCCACGACCTCGGCGTGGTCGGCGAGATCGCCGACGAGGTGCTCGTGATGCGCAACGGCATCTTGCGCGAGCAGGGCCCGGTGGCCGAAATCTTCGCGTCGCCCAAGGACGCCTACACGCAGGCATTGCTGGCTTGTCGACCGAGCCTGGACCGACACCCGGTGCGCCTGGCCGTGATCGACGACCATATCGCCGGCCGCGACGCGCGGACCGATGCAAAACCGAAGGACCCGCACGCGCCGGTCGTGCTCGAGGTCCGCGGCCTGTCCAAGAGTTTCTGGATCAAGCAGGGCCTCTTCGGCCGCCGCGAATTCAAGGCGGTGAGCAATGTCAGCTTTCAGCTGCGCCGCGGACACACGCTGGGCGTGGTCGGCGAGTCGGGCTCGGGCAAGACGACGATGGGCCTGTCGTTGCTGCGCCTGCACGAGGTCAACACCGGGCCGATGTCGGGCGAGGCGATCTTCGGCGGAAAGAACCTGCTCACGCTGTCGGACAGCGAGCGCCAGCCGATGCGCCGCCGCATCCAGGTCGTGTTCCAGAATCCGTACGCGAGCCTGAATCCGCGCTTCACGATCGGCCAGACGCTGGTCGAGCCTATGGCGATCCACGGCATCGGCGTGGACACCAACGAACGCGAGAACCGCGCTCGCACCCTGCTCGAGAAGGTGGGGTTGGACGGCAAGGCGTTTGGCAGATACCCGCACGAGTTCTCCGGTGGCCAGCGCCAGCGCATCGCGATCGCGCGCGCGCTCACGCTGAACCCCGAAGTGCTGGTGCTCGACGAGGCGGTATCGGCGCTCGACGTATCGGTGCAGGCGCAGGTGCTCAACCTGTTGCGCGACCTGCAGGACGAACTCGGCCTGGCGTACATCTTCATCAGCCACGACCTCGCGGTCGTGCGCTTCATCAGTGACGAGGTGCTGGTGATGAAGGACGGGGTGGTGGTCGAGCAGGCCAGCGCGGCGCAGATCCTTGCCGCGCCGCGTGAGGATTACACGCGGCGCCTGCTCGCTGCGGTACCGCGCGGCTACCGTCCCCGCGGCATCGCGGCCTGACCCGGCCGCGCGCGGGCGGCAACGCTCGTCATCTCTGGATACAGCGCCGCCGGACCTCGTACGGCGGCGTTGTAACTCCGTGTTGTCGCGTCTGCCGAGGCGCGGCGCTGACCGAAGGCGGGTCGTGATCGACCTCACGCCGTGCTTCGTGTCGCGGGCAGGCACGGAAGCTGCAACGTCTCGCGCGTGTGATTCAGTCGCGTCGCACCGCCACTCAGACGTGGCCTTTCCGGAGAACCCTCGATGCGCTCGCTGCCAGTTTCCCGCCCGCTGACCCGCTTGCGCGCTGCTGCCGCACCGGCCGGCGCGATGTCGTCGGTGATTCGCCTGTCGAGCGCGGCAGCGCGCCTGCCGTCGGTGAGCGACTTGGGTCATTGGGCCCGCCGAGCGGCGCGGACGATCGACGCAGACGCCGTCGCCACGCCGACCTTGGCCTGAGGGCACCGCGCGAACCGTCATTTCAGGGAGACAACACCATGTCGATCCAGGTTGCTGCTCACGGACCCTCCGTTCGTCCTGTTGCCGGTCCCCGCCACGAGGACCCCTCGACCACGCGCCCGGCCCCGCTGATGCCTGCCGCTCGCGTGCTGCAAGGCGGGCGCGTACCGGCTCAGTTGAGTTTCTTCTTCAAGCGCGGCTGAACTTGAGCTGCTGGCTCGACGCACACGCTTCCCCCGAAAGGGGTGCGGCTTGTTCGGGAGGGCCTGGCGCCGGCCCGTATCCCGCCGCGGCGAGCGCCAGAGTTTCGGACCCAAGGTTGACGTCCAAAGGGGAGCGGGCGGGGCGCTGGTGAAGAGAGCGCTCCGGCGCCACTGACCGTCCCGCTCCCCGTCTTTTTTCAGCCCTGGCGCGGCGCCGACGTCCCCAGTCCCGCAGCGCGCGCTGCCATCGGGCTTGTCCCGGTCGGTGGCCGCACCCGACCTGCATAGACTCGCCTGGCCCCGTCCACGACCTTGCGAGCAACTCCATGAGCCCATCCCTGCCGAACCGGCGCGACATCCTCGTCGCGGCCGCCTGCCTGCCGCTGGCCGCACGCGGCCAGGGTGCTTGGCCCGCAAAGGCCGTGCGAATCGTCGTGCCCTTCGCCGCCGGGGGAACGACCGATATCCTCGCGCGAGCGCTCGCGCCCGAACTCCAGGGTGCGTTCGGTCAGGCCTTCGTGATCGAGAACAGGCCCGGCGCCGGCGGCAACACGGGTGCGGCCGAGGTGGCCAAGGCCGCGCCCGACGGTCACACGTTGCTGATGGGCACCGTCGGCACGCACGCGATCAACCCCTCGCTGTACAGCCGCATGCCCTACGACCACGTCAAGGACTTCGTGCCGGTGACGCTGGTGGCCGGCGTGCCCAACGTGCTGGTGCTCAATCCCGCGAACGCACAGAAGGCGGGCATCGGCTCGGTGCCTGACCTGATCCGCTATGCGCGCGCCAACCCGGGCAAGCTCAACATGGCCAGTTCGGGCAACGGCACGTCGATCCATCTCGCGGGCGAGCTGTTCAAGGCGATGACCGGCACTTTCATGCTGCACCTGCCGTATGGCGGCTCCGCACCAGCGCTGATCGACCTGATTGCCGGGAACACCGACCTCATGTTCGACAACCTGCCGTCGTCGCTCCAGCACATCCGCTCCGGCCGACTCAAGGCACTCGCAGTGACCAGTTCGACGCGCTCGGCCGCGCTGCCCGACCTGCCGACGGTCGAAGAGGCGGGCGGTGCGGCGCTCAAGGGCTTCGAGGCGAGCTCGTGGTTCGGGTTGCTCGCGCCGGCCGGCACGCCGACGGACATCGTCGACCGGGTGCAGGTCGCATCCGCCAAGGCGCTCGCGACGCCCGTGATGAAGGAGCGGCTGCTCGCACAGGGCGCCATTCCGAGCGGCATCACGAGCGCGGAGTTCGCGCGTCACATCGCCGCCGAGACCGCGAAATGGGCCAGGGTCGTGAAGGCCTCGGGCGCGAAGGTCGATTGAAACCTGCCTTCACGAATTGGGGCCGGCTCTCCACGGGGCGAGGCGAGGCCTCGCCTATGCTGGCAGGCGATGAAATTGACCGTCAACGACCGGCCCGTCGAGGTCGACGCGGATCCGCAGATGCCCTTGCTCTGGCTGCTGCGCGATGAACTGAACCTCACGGGCACCAAGTTCGGCTGCGGGGTGTCGGCCTGCGGCGCGTGCACCGTGCATGTCGACGGCCAGCCCGTGCGTTCGTGTGTCACACCGGCCGCCGCGGTCGAGGGCAAGGCCGTGCGGACGATCGAGGCGCTCGGCGCGCCCGGGGCACCGCATGCGCTGCAGCGGGCATGGGTTGCGCACCAGGTGCCGCAATGCGGCTACTGCCAGAGCGGCATGCTGATGGCCGCAGCCGCACTGATCGCAAACAACCCGAGGCCCAGTGACACCGACATCGACGCGGCAATCACCAACCTGTGCCGCTGCGGCACCTACCCACGCGTGCGCGCGGCGATCAAGAGCGCGGCGGCCGAGCTCGCCGCCGGCAGATGAGGCGCCGCGCATGGCTGCTGTCGGGCGCCGGCGTCGCGGGCGCGCTGATCGTCGGCTGGGGCGCGCTGCCACCGCGGGGCCGCCTCGGACGTGCCGAGTTGCTGGCCGGCGCTGAAGGCGGCGTCGCGCTCAACGGCTGGATCCGCATCGCGCCCGACGGCCGCGTGCAGCTCGCGATGCCCAGGAGCGAGATGGGCCAGGGCGTGCACACCGCGCTGGCGATGTTGGTGGCTGAAGAACTCGATGTCGCGCTGTCGTCGGTGCAGTTGATCGAGGCCGGCCACGACGCGATCTACGGCAACGTCGCGATGTTCACCGGCGCGCTGCCGGTGCAGCCCGAGGACAGCGAACCGGGCCGCGAGACGCGCCGCGTGCGGTTCGGGCGCTGGGTGCTCGCCAAGCTGGCGCGCGAGCTCAACGTCAACGCCACCGGCGGGTCGTCGTCGATTGCGGATCTCTGGGATCCGTTGCGACTGGCTGCCGCGACCGCGCGCGGGCAACTCCTGGGCGCCGCATCGCTGCAGTGGAAGCTGCCGGTCGCCGACTTGACTGTGTCCAACGGAGTGATCAGCCACAGCACCGGCGAGCGCATGCGCTTCGGCGAGCTGGTCGAGCAGGCCGCGCGCACGCCGCCCGGCGACGTTCGCGTCAAGCCGCGCAGCGCGTGGCGGCTCATCGGCACGGCGGCGCCGCGCACCGACGCGGCGGCCAAGAGCGACGGCAGCGCGCGCTTCGGCATCGACGTGCGCCTGCCCGGCATGGTGTTCGCCGTCGTGCGACATGCGCCGGCCCTGGGAGGCAGCCCCGGAGCGGTCGACGATGCACGCGCGATGGCATTGCCGGGCGTCGAGCGCGTCGTGCGGCTCGCGGCGTACGCCGGATCGACCCCCGCACTGGCCGTCGTCGGCCGCAGCTACTGGCATGCCAAACGCGCGGCCGATGCCCTTGAGGTCGATTGGCGGCCCCGACCGGCCGGCGCGATCGACACGGGTGCGATCATGGCGTCGATCGAAGCCGCGGCGCGCGATGAGCGGGCCGGCTTCGCCTTCCACGAGCAGGGCGACGCGCCCGCGCAACTGGCCGCGAGCGCGCACGTCGTCGAGGCGATCTACCGCGCGCCCTACCTCGCGCACGCGACGATGGAGCCGATCAACTGCACCGTCAGGGTGGCCGACGGCAAGGTCGAAGTCTGGGCGCCGACCCAGGTGCCCGGCATGGCACGCGCGCTCGCAGCGCGCGTGGCTGGTGTCGCGCCCGACGCAGTGACGGTGCACGTTACCTACCTCGGCGGCGGCTTCGGCCGTCGCCTGGACGTCGACTTCGTCGGCCAGGCGGTGCGCGTCGCGCTGGAGACCGGAGGCCGTCCGGTGCAGCTGGTATGGCCGCGGGAGGAAGACCTGACGCACGACTTCTACCGTCCTGCCGGGATCGCGGTGATGCGCGCGGCGCTCGACGGCAACGGCCGCCTGGCCGCCCTGGCGATCCAGAGTGCCGGAGATGCGCCAACGCCGCGCTGGATGGAGCGTGTGGTCGCGCCGCAAAGCCCCGCCATCGCCGCGGCGCTGGCGCAAGGCGGCGACCTGGAGGTGCCGCCGGCGCTGCAGCCCGCGCTCGCCGCGACGGCCGGGGCGCTGCTGACGCCCGACAAGACAGCGAGCGAGGGCCTGTTCGACCTGCCCTACGCAATCGCGCACCAGCGCATCGCCCATGTGGCCACGCGCCATGCGGTCCCAGTCGGGTTCTGGCGCGCGGTGGGTCATTCGCACAATGCATTCTTCGCCGAGAGCTTCATCGACGAACTCGCGCACGAGGCCAAGGCCGACCCGGTGGCGTTCCGCCTCGCGATGCTGGCCGGCATGCCACGCCACGCTGCGGTCCTCCAGCGCGCGGCCGACCGTGCCGGGTGGGGGAGGTCGCTGCCAGCGGGCCGCGCGCGCGGCATCGCGCTGCACGAGAGCTTCGACAGCATCGTTGCCGAGGTGGTCGAGGTCTCGTCGAACGGGCCTGCGCCGCGCGTGCATCGCGTCGTCTGCGCCATCGACTGCGGCACTGTCGTCAACCCGGGCATCGTCGCGCAGCAGGTGGAGTCGGGCGTCGTCTTCGCGCTCACGGCGGCGCTGTTCGGCCGCATCGATGTCGACAACGGCGTAGTCCGGCAGCGCAACTTTCCCGACTACCCGTTGCTCGCGCTGAAAGACACGCCTGCGATCGAGACGCACATCGTGCCGAGCGAGCGACATCCAGGCGGCGTCGGCGAAGTGTCGGTGCCGCCCCTGGCGCCGGCGCTGGCCAATGCGCTGTTCGCTTTGACGGGAAGACGGCTGCGCGAATTGCCGCTCGCGATCCGTGCCTCAGCCTGAGCGCGGCCGGCGCATCAGCACCAGCGCCAGCAGCGCCGAGGCGATCATCAGGAACAGGCTGACCGCGTTGAGCACCGGGCTGGCGCCCTCGCGCATGCGGCCGTACATCATTACCGTGAGCGGCGGGTCGGCGCCCACCAGCATCAGCGTGGTGTTGAAGTTCTCGAACGACATCAGGAAGGCCACCGCGGCCGAGCCCACCAGCGCCGGCTGCAGGTAGGGCAGCACGATCGTCAGCAAGACCTGCACGCGCGAGGCGCCGAGGTTGTAGGCGGCCTCCTCGAGCGTGCGGTCGAAGCGTTTCAGGCGCGCGGCGATCGTCAGCGTCGCGATCGACACGATGTACGAGAACTGGCCGAGCACCACCAGCGGCAGCCCGGGGCGCAGCGCGTCGATCTCCAGGCCCAGGATGTCGCTGGCGAGCTGCGCCAGCCGGCTGGCAAAGGCGAGGATCGAGATGCCGAGGATCACACCGGGGATGACGAGCGGCGCGAGCATGGCCAGCGCCAGCAGCCCCTGGCCGCGGAACTGCGCGCGCTCGAGCAGAAAGGCGTTGGCGGTGCCCACGCCGACCGACAGCGCGGTGACCCACAGCGCGACGACGGCACTGGTGCCGATGCTCATCAGCAGCGCGCCGTCGGCGAAAAGGCCGGTGCGTGCCGGTGCGATCGCGGCGCGCGCGCTGAACCAGTCGAGCGTGAAGCCGCGCCAGGGTGGCGCCGGGTAGGGCGCGTCGTTGAACGCGAACACCGCCACCACCACCAGCGGCAGGAACAGGAAGGCGTAGAACGCGAGCGCATAGGCCGAGGTCGCGGCGCGCAACCAGGGCGGGCGGGGCAGCGAGGCGATCATCGAGATCGGCCGCCAGTTGCCATGCCAGCTCGTCCAAGGTTTCCGCCACGGATCCGGCTTTGCCGGTCCGTCGGCGGACGGCCCCTTGGCCGCGCAGTGGCCGCTGACGTGGCCATGGGGGCAGCGAGCGCTAGCGAGCTTGGGGGCTTCATGTCCTGCGCATGACGTCGCCGAAGCGCTGGCCTGCGAGCCGCAGGCCGCCCCAGACGATCAGCGTCGACAGGGCGAGCAGCAGGAATCCGAAGGCGGCGCCCTGTTCCCAGTTGAAGCGCGTGATGAACTGGGTGTAGATCTGCTCGGTGAACCACAGCGAGTTCTTGCCGCCGAGCAGCGTCGGCGTGAGGTAGTTGCCCAGCGTGAGCATGAACACCACGATGCAGCCGGCCGCGATGCCCGGCGCAGCATGCGGAATCACGATGCGGCGCAGGATCGAGACGCCGTTGCCCCCGAGGTTGTAGGCCGCTTCGACCCACGCGTCGTCGAGCGTATCGAGCGCGCCGACCAGCGGCACAACCATGAACAGCAGGCAGCCGTAGACGAGTCCCACCAGCACGGTGGCGTCGCGGTACAGCAGCTCGGGCGGCGCGCTGGCCAGCCCCAGGCTCACGAGAGCGGCCGGCAGCACGCCCGATTCGCGCAGCAGGATCATCCAGCCCAGCGTGCGTACCGTCTCGCTGACCCAGAACGGGATCAGGCACAACATGAACATGACCGAGCGGGTGCGCCCGCGCGCGATCTTGGCGATCGTCCAGGCGATCGGGAACGCCAGCAACAGCGTACAGGCGGTGGCCAGGATGCTGATCACCGCGGTGCGCACGAACGTGTTCCAGTACAGCGGTTCGTCGACGAAAGTGAGGTACTGGCGCAAGCCGAATGCGTACTCGCCGGGGGCGACGCGCTGGCGCAGGCTGAGCACCGCGAGCTCGACATGCGGCAGCACGATCAGGCCGATCAGCCACAGCAGCGCAGGCGCGAGCAGAAGCCCGAACATCAGCCGCGAGGGTGCCGCGCCGGCTGGGCGTTCAGCCGCCATGACCGAGATCGGTAGGCCCGGCGGAAGCGGCAAAGCAGGCCGCGCACGCCGGGTCGAAGCCGAAGTGCACCGTCTCGTCGACACGCAGGTCGGCGAAGCGCCCGGTCTGTTGCAGCGCGACGCGGATCTCCGCGCCGCTCTGGCGTTCGCGCAGCAGCACGGCGCTGGCGGCGCCGTCGAACAGCACGCTGACGACCTGACCGTCGTAGCTCGGCTGGTTGGCGGGCAGTTCGTCGATCTGGCGTGCCAAGGCGATCGCCTCGGGACGCACATACACCTCGACTGCATCGCCGACCGACACCGAAGCTGCACCCTGCGCGTGAAGCACCAGGCCGCCTTCACCGGCCACGGCCACCCGCGCGCCGGACACCGACCGCACGCGCCCGCCGAAGCGGTTGTTGGCGCCGACAAAGCCCGCGACGAAGGGCGTGCGCGGCGTGTAGTAAAGCGCCTGTGGCGTGTCGACCTGCTCGAAGCGGCCGTGGTTCATCACCGCCACGCGGTCCGACAGTACCAGGGCTTCGGACTGGTCGTGCGTGATGTAGACGAAGGTCGTGCCGAACGCGGCCTGCAGCTGCTTGAGTTCGACCTTCATGTGCTCGCGCAGCTTGAGGTCCAGCGCACCCAGCGGTTCGTCCAGCAGCAGCAACGTGGGCTCGAGCACTAGCGCGCGCGCGATCGCCACGCGCTGCTTCTGCCCGCCCGAAAGCTGTTCGATGCGCTTGCGCGCCACGCCGGGCAGGCCCACGCGCTCGAGCATCGCCTCTGCACGCCTGGCCGCTTCGGCCTTGGCGACGCCGCGCTGCTGCAGGCCGTAGGCCACGTTGGCGCCGACATCCATCATCGGGAACAGCGCCAGGTGCTGGAACACCATGATCGCCGGGCGGCGGTTGGGTGCCACATCGAGCATCGCCCGGCCACCGATCTCCAGTTCGCCCGCGTCCGGCGCGACGAAGCCGGCGATCATGCGCAGCAGCGTCGTCTTGCCGCAGCCCGAGGGGCCGAGGATCGAGAAGAAGCTGCCGCGCGGCACCTCGAACGACAGCGCGTCGACCGCGGTGTGCGCGCCGAAGCGCTTGACCAGGCCGACGGCGCGCAGGTCGATGGCGGGCGCGGCGCCGCCACCGACCGCCGAAGACAGCTCGCTCAGTTGGCCGCCTTCACGCGGTCGAGCACGCGGCCCTCGATCTCCTCGATGCCCGGCGGCACCGCCGGATACCAGCGGATCGCCTTGAGCGCCGCGTCGGGGAAGCTGGCCGCGAACTGCGACTTCAGCTTGGCGTCCATCAGTTGGTCGGCACCCTTGCTGGCAGTGAAGTTGCCGGCCGAGGCGGCGACCTTGGCGGCGATCTCCGGACGCATGTTGAAGTTGATCCAGGCGTAGGCGGCCGCGTCGTTGCGGCCCTTGGCCGGCAGCGCAAAGGTGTCGATCCAGCCCATCGCGCCGGACTTGGGCGCGATGTACTGGATCTCCGGGTTGTCAGCATTGAGCTTCCAGCCGCCCGTGTCCCACATCATCGCGCCGACGATCTCGCCGGTGCGGATGCCGTTGAGCAACTGGTCCTTGTTGTCCCAGAAGAACTTCAGGTTGGGCTTGCAGGCGGCCAGCGACTTGCCCACCTCGTCCATCAGCGCGCTGTAGGCCTTGGGGTCGTTGTACAGCGCGAAGGGGTCCTTGCCCTGGGCGAATGCGAGCGCGAGCAGGGTCGGCCGCTTCAGTCGCACCGCGGTCTTGCCCTTGAACTCGGCCTTGCACAGGTCGGGGTAGTCGGCCATCTTGGCCAGCTTGGTGTTGACCACCAAGCCGTCGGTGCCCCAGATGTGCGGCAGGCCGTAGACCTTGCCGTCGAGCGTCGTGTTCTTCTTCGTCGCGTCGAGCATCGAGGCGATGAACAGCTCCGACTTGATCTTGCCCAGATCGAACGGTTTGTACAGGTTGAACTCGCGCTGCGGGCCGGTGATGCGGTCCTGCGAGGGCTGCGCGAGGTCGAAGCCGGCGCCGCCGGTGGCGCGCAGCTTGGAGATCATCTCCTCGTTGTTCGACAGGGTGATCTCGACCGTATAGCCAGTCTCCTTGGTGAACTGCTCCTGCACGTCCTTGGGCACGTAGTCGGCCCAGGTGATCAGGCGCAGGGTCTTGTCTTGCGCGAAGGCGGACATCGATGCGGCCAGGGAGAACGCCGACAGCACGGCGGCGGCGAGGATTCGGGTCTTCATGGGTGGGCGCCCGGCGGGGCGATGGTGGACACGGGGCGACCAGTGTGGGCCGCTTGCGGCGCGCGCGTATAGGGACCTATCCCGAGGCCCGGCGCGCGCCGGGTCATCGCGTTGTCACGCGCGGGCGCTTCACGGGCACGCCGCCATCACCTGGGCCACGCTCGTCGTCAGCTTCTTGCCGTAGGGCACATGCAGGAACTCGTTGGGGCCGTGTGCGTTGCTCTTGGGGCCGAGCACGCCGCAGACCATCATCTGCGCCTTCGGGAAGCCCTTGGCCAGCATGCTCATCAGCGGGATCGTGCCACCCTGGCCGATGAAGCCCACCGGGGCGCCGAACTGCGCGTTCGAAGCGGCATCGAGCGCCTGGTGCAGCCAGGGCGCGACTTCGGGCGCGTTCCAGCCGGTGGCACCCAACTGCCCCGCACGGCCATCGGGGTGGAAGGTGACCTTCGCGTTGTACGGCGCGTTGTCTTCGAGCAGCTGCTTGAGCTTGATCGACGCCTCGTGGCCGTCGACGAGCGGCGGCAGACGCAGGCTGAGCTTGAATGCCGTGTAGGGACGCAACACGTTGCCGGCGCTCGTGAGCTCGGGAAAGCCATCGACGCCGGTCACCGACAACGTGGGCCGCCAGGTCCGGTTGATCAGCGCCTGTGCCGGATCGGTGGTCGTGGGCAGCGCGAGCGCGCCGTCGGCGCCGCAGGCCCAGGGGAAGCGCCTGTATACCTCGTCCTTGAGGATCGCCGCGCTGGCCTTTGCCTCACGCAGGCGGCTCGCGGGCACATCGCAGTGGAAGCTCTCGGGCAACAGCTCACCGGTCACGCTGTCCTCGAGCCGGTCGAGCACTTGACGCATGATCCGGAACGACGACGGCACCAGCCCGCTCGCATCGCCCGAATGCACGCCCTCGGTCAGGACCTCGACCTTCAATACGCCGCTGACCATGCCGCGCAGGCTGGTCGTAAGCCACAGCTGGTCGTAGTTGCCGGCGCCGGAGTCCAGACAGACGACCAGGCTCACGTTGCCCAGGCGCGGCTTGAGCGCCTCGAGGTAGAAGGGAAGGTCGAACGAGCCGCTTTCCTCGCAGCTCTCGACCAGGCCCACCACACGCGGGCGCGGGATGCCCTGGGCGTCGAGTGCCATGATCGCGGCCAGCGACGCGTAGATCGCATAACCGTCGTCGGCGCCGCCACGGCCGTAGAGCTTGTCGCCGTCGAGCTTGGGCGTCCATGGGCCCAGGTCGCTGCGCCAGCCGTTGAACTCGGGCTGCTTGTCCAGATGTCCGTACATCAGCACGGTGTCGGTCGAGCCCGCCCGCGTCGCCGGCACCTCGAACAGGATCACCGGCGTGCGGTTCTCCAGCCGGACCACCTCGAGCTTCAGGCCGCTGACCTTCTTCGATTCGACCCAGCCCGCCGCGTCGCGCACGACGCGGTCGACGTAACCGTTGCGCGACCAGTCGGCGTCGAACATCGGGCTCTTGGCCGGCACCTCGATGTAGCGCTTCAGCGCCGGAATGATTTCCTCGTCCCACAGGCGGTCGGTGAAGGCAGCCAGCCGCGCGGCGCGGTCGTCAGTCGTGGAGGTGTCGATCGTCGTCATGGCCCAGGCCCCTTGCGGCGCGCCGCTTGCGCAAATGACGCAGTTTAGGACCCGTCAGCTGCCGCCCTTCGCACTTGCCTTGGAAAGCGGGTCCGGCAGGTCTAACATCGAACCTAGGGTGGCTGCTTGGACTCCAAGCCCGTCATGAATTACATCTTCCGCCATCGCTTCGCATGGGCGGCCGCATGGGTCGGCGTGGCGCTGATCTTGGGCGCCTGTGCCACGGCCGATCCGCCGGCAGCGCCGCCCCGGCCGCCAGCCGGGTTGTTCGAGGATGCGGCCTTCGGCGCGCCGTCTCTACGGCCGGATCCCGACGCAGTTTTCGCGCTCAGCCCGGCGATGGAGCGCTATCTGGCGCAAGACATCTCGAGCCTGATCCGGCAGCTCGGACCGCAGCGTGCGCTGGTGGACGCGCTGCACAGCAAGGCGCAGTTGCGGCTCGAGTACGACAGCGAGTTGACGCGCACCGCGGCGCAGGCGTTCGACGCGCGTGCCGGCAACTGCCTTTCGCTGGTCGTCATGACCGCGGCGCTGGCCAAGCGGCTCGAATTGCCGATCGCCTACCAGGCCCTCGTCGGCCATGAAACCTGGAGCCGCAGCGGCGATCTGTCGTTCGTCAACGGCCACGTCAACATCACGGTGGCCAAGCGGCTGGTCGACCGCATCGCTGCCTTCGACGCCGACACGCAACTGCGGATCGAGTTCGGCACGATCCCGGTCGGCCGCGCCCAGTTGCTGCGGGTCGTCTCCGAAGCGACGATCGTCTCGATGTTCATGAACAACCGGGCGGCCGAGTACCTGGTGCGCGGCGATTTTGACAACGCGTACGCGCATGCACGCGAGGCGGTCTTGCAGGACCCGCGACACCCCGGCGCGTACAACACGCTGGGTGTCATCTACCAGCGCCGGGGCATGGACCCGGCGGCCGAACGCGCGTACCGGGCGGCGCTCGATCTCGATGGCGATCACGTCCCGACGCTTATGAACCTCAGTCGCATGCTCGAACGTCAGGGGCGCGCCGCGGACGCCGCGCCGCTGCTGGCGCGGGTGGCGCAGCTCGAGCGCAATCCGCCCTTCGCACACTTCGACCGTGGCGTCGCGGCCGCCAAGGCCGGTGACTTCCGCACCGCACGCGACGAGATCGAAATCGAGATGCGGCGCGACCCCGACTACCACGAGTTCCACTTCTGGCTCGCGGTGGCGCTCTACGGGCTGGGTGACACCGCACAGGCGCGCATCCACCTGACAGAGGCGATGAAGAACAGCCTGACGCGGCGCGAACAGGCGATCTACGCAGGCAAGCTGCGCAGCCTCGAGCCGGCGGTGAGCGCGGCGACGCCGGGGCGGGCCGTGAACTGACGGTTCAGCCGAGGCAGAACGCGTTGAGCTTGTTGCCGTCGAGGTCGCGGAAGTAGCCGGCGTAGAAGCCATCGCCACGAGGACCCACCGCGCCCTCGTCCTTGGCGCCGAGCGCGAGCGCCTTTGCATGCAGGCGGTCCACCTTGGCCTTGCTGTCGACTGCGATCGCCACCATTGTTCCGTTGCCAGCGGTGGCCGGCCTGCCGTCATACGGCTTCATGATGGCCAGCGCCGGCTTGTCCATCGCGACCCCCCAGGCGTGGCCCCGGTCGCCGAATTCCATGATGCGCGAGATTCCGACCTCGGCGAGCAGGGCGTCGTAGAACGCCTTCGCGCGGGGCAGGTCGTTGGTACCGAGAGTGACGTAGCCGATCATGCGGGTCTCCTTCAACGATTCAGCGGCGTTCGAATTTGAACACTGCCACGCTGGCCCGGGCATTGGGCCAGAAGCGCACCGGGCGGCCGTCGCGCAGCCCGAAGCTGTCGAGGATGGTCAGCCCGTTCTTGCGCGCCAGCACCTCGAAGTCGGCATGCGTGCCGACGCGGATGTTGGGCGTGTCGTACCACTGGTAGGGCAGCGTCTTGGTCACCGGCATGCGGCCGCGCGCCACTGACAGGCGGTTCGGCCAGTGCGCGAAGTTCGGAAAGCTGACGATGCCGATGCGCCCCACGCGCGCGGTTTCCCGCAGCATCTTCTCGGCATTGCGAAGGTGCTGCAGCGTGTCGAGCTGCAGCACGACGTCGAAGCTCGCATCGCCGAACATCGCCAGGCCCTCTTCGAGGTTCAACTGGATCACGTCGATGCCGCGCGCCAGGCTGGCCTGCAGGTTGGCATCGTCGAGCTCGACGCCGTAGCCGCTGCAGCCCTTGGCGCTGACCAGGTGCGCCAGCAACTCGCCGTCGCCGCAGCCCAGGTCGAGCACGCGGCTGCCCGCCGGCACCAACCCGGCGATGACGTCGAGGTCGCGGTGCTGGCTCATCGTGGTCTGGCCGCACGGGGCGCGCGGTATGCCGCGACACGCGTCAGGCCCTTCGCAACGGTGCGGTTCACCGTGGCCGCGGCGATCGGGGCGTGCAGCAGGCGCAGGGTCTTCATGGCGAGGCGAACGCGCTGGCGATGCGGTCGAAGCAGGTGCGCAGCACGCCGTGATAGCGCGCGTCGTCGAGCAGGAATGCGTCGTGCCCGTGCGGCGCATCGATCTCGGCATAGCTCACATGGTGCCGGTTGGTGACCAGCGCCTTGACGAGCTCGCGCGAGCGCGCCGGAGAGAAGCGCCAGTCGGTCGTGAAGCTCACGAGCAGGTACCGAGCTTTGACCGCTGCGAACGTGCGCGCCAGGTCGCCGCCATGCTCGGCGGCGGGGTCGAAGTAGTCGAGCGCGCGGGTGATCAGCAGGTAGGTATTGGCGTCGAAGTAGTCGCTGAACTTGTCGCCCTGGTGTCGCAGGTAGCTCTCGATCTCGAAGTCGACGTCGTAGCCGAACGACAGCGCCCCGCTGCGCAGCCTGCGGCCGAACTTGGTGCCCATCACGTCGTCGGACAGGTAGGTGACGTGGCCGATCATGCGTGCGATCGTCAGGCCGCGGCGGGGCAGCACGCCATGGGCGTAGAAGTGGCCGCCATGGAAGTCCGGGTCGGTGATGATTGCGCGGCGCGCGATCTCGTTGAACGCGATGTTCTCCGCCGACAGATTGGGCGCGGTGGCCACGCCGATGCAGTGGCGCACGCGGTCCGGGTAGCGCAGCGTCCATGCGAGCGCCTGCATGCCGCCCAGGCTGCCGCCGATCACCGCGGCGAGTTGCGCGATGCCCAGGCGCTCGACGAGGCGCGACTGCGCGTCGACCCAGTCCTCGACCGTGATGACAGGAAAGTCGGCGCCATAGGGCCGACCGGTCGCCGGATTCGGATGCATCGGTCCGGTCGAGCCGAAGCACGAGCCTGGGTTGTTCACGCCGATGACGAAGAAGCGGTCGGTGTCCAGCGGCTTGCCGGGGCCGACCAGGTTGTCCCACCAGCCCTGTCGGCCGGCGACGTCGATGCCCGCCACATGGTGGCTCGCGTTGAGGGCGTGGCACACCAGCACCGCGTTGCTGCGCTCGGCGTTGAGCGCGCCGTAGGTCTCGTAGGTGAGCTGGTAATCGGCCAGGCGTGCACCGCTCCTCAGCGGCAGCGGCTCGCTGAAGTGCATCGACTGCGGTGTGACGAGGCCCAGGGAACCCATGACAAACAAAACCGGCGCCGCTGCGAAGAGCGGTCGCCGGTGGGCGGGCCCTCTTTAGCGGCATTTGTTGAGCGCCCGCAAGCTGGTGCAAATCGGCGCTGGTGCGCGCGAGTATAGCCATGCGCCGGCAGACTTGACCATTATTGGTCAAACGACCAATAATGCGCCATGGCTCGCCCTTCGCAGCAGATCGACCGCGCCCTGCTGGCTGCCGGGCGCGTGCTGCTGCCCGAGACCGGCTGCGCCCGGCTGTCGGTGCGTGCGCTGGCCGAGCGCGCGCGCGTCGCGCCGGGCATGTTCCATTACCACTTCGGCAGCAAGGAACGCTTTCTGCGTGCCCTGCTGGCCGGGCTGTACGAGGAGATGTTCAGCTCGTTGTCGCAGCAGGTCGCGCAGCCGGCCCAGCCGCTAGAGCGCCTGCGCGCCGTGCTGCGCCTGCTGGCGCGGTTCGCTCGCGCGAACCGCCGGCTGCTGGCGCGGCTGTGGACCGACGCCATGGCGGGAGAGCCGGTGGCGCGCGACTTCTTCCGCGACCACGCGCCACGCCACATGGGCGTGGTGTTGCAGCTCCTTGGGCAGGCGCAGGAGGCCGGCGCGTTGCGCGCCCTGCCGCCGCTGCAGTGCTTCGCCCTGGTGCTGGGCGCGGGGCCGTTGCCGATGATCTTCGTGGCCGGGCTGGTCGACGCGGGCTTCGTGCTGCCAGGTGGCAAGCCCGCCTTCGATGCCCAGGTCATGACCGACGACGCGATCGATGCGCGCATCGACCTGCTGCTCGACGCCCTGAAGCCCGTGGCCGCCCCGACGAGGATCCGACGATGAAGACGCTCTGGTGGGTGGCTGCGGCCGCCCTGGGCCTTTCGGCCTGCGACCGGCCCGCCGAACACCTGTGGTCAGGCTACGTCGAGGGCGACTACGTCTACGTGGCCTCGCCGATCGGTGGCGCTCTGGCGCAACTGTCGGTGCGCAGGGGGCAGCAGATCGACAAGGGCGCGCCGCTGTTCACATTGGACAGCACGGCCGAGCGCGCGGCACGCGAGGAGGCGGCGGCGCGCGAGCGCAGCGCGCGCGCGCAGGCTGCCAACACCGACAAGGGGCGGCGCAGCGACGAGATCGCGGTGACCCAGGCGCAGCTGGCCCAGGCGCGGGCGCAGGCCACGCTCGCGGCGAGCGAGCTGGCGCGCACGCGCCAGCTGGTCGCACAAGGCTTCGTCTCGCCATCGAAGCTCGACGACGCGAGCGCGGCCGAGCAGCAGGCGCTCGCCCGCGTTGGCGAGCTCCAAGCCGCGCTGCGCGTCGCACGCCTGCCGGCCCGATCGGACGAACGCGCTGCCGCCGACGCGCAAGCCGACGCGGCGCGCTCGGCGCTCGCGCAGCAGCAATGGCGCGAGGCACAGAAGTCGCAACGCGCACCGACTGCCGGGCAGGTGGCCGACACGTTCTTTCGTGTCGGTGAATGGGTCAACGCCGGCCAGCCGGTGGTCTCGCTGCTGGCACCGGGCGCCGTGCGTGCCCGCTTCTACGTGCCCGAAGCCGAGCTCGGCACGCTGAAGGTCGGGCAGGCCGTGGAGCTGCGATGCGATGGCTGCGGCGCACCGATCGCCGCGCGGATCGACTTCATCGCAACCCAGGCCGAGTACACGCCGCCGGTGATCTATTCCAACGCCCAGCGCTCAAGGCTGGTGTTCCTGGTCGAAGCACGTCCCGAACCGAATGACGGCGCGCGCCTCAAACCTGGGCAGCCGCTCGACGTGAAAGCGCTGGCGGGCACATGAGCCGTGTCGCCCTGCTGCGTCGATGCGCGCGCCTCCTCCGGGTCGACCGCACTCCAGCGAACGTGAGCGTGCGCCCGTGAGCGAACCGCTGGCGATCGACGTACGGGGCCTGACGAAGCGCTACGATGGCCGCGCCGTGGTCGACGACTTGTCACTGCAGGTGGCATCCGGCCGCATCTGCGGCTTTCTCGGGCCCAACGGCAGCGGCAAGACCACGACGATCCGCATGCTGTGCGGCCTGCTGACGCCCGACTCCGGCGAAGGCACCTGCCTGGGCATGGACCTGCGCAGCGAGCCGCTGCGCATCCGCCGCGAAGTGGGATACATGACGCAGCGCTTCGGCCTGTACGAGGATCTGTCGATCCGAGAGAACCTCGACTTCATCGGCCGCCTGTATGAACTGCCGCGACGGCGCGAGGCGGTCGACCGCACGCTCGAGCGGCTCGGCCTGGCTGCGCGCCAGAAGCAGCTGGCGGGCGCGCTGTCGGGCGGCTGGAAGCAGCGCCTCGCGCTCGCGGCCTGCCTGATGCACGAGCCCAGGCTGCTGCTGCTCGACGAGCCGACCGCCGGCGTCGACCCGAAGGCGCGGCGCGACTTCTGGGACCAGATCCACGCGCTCGCTGCCGAGGGCATCACCGTGCTCGTCTCGACGCACTACATGGACGAGGCCGAGCGCTGCCATGAGCTCGTCTACATCGCCTACGGCAAGGTGCTCGCGCGCGGCGCCGAGGCCGAGATCGTGCGCGACGCCGGACTCACCGTGTGGGCGGTGCAGGGGGAGGGGTTGAACGCACTGCTCGCGCCGCTGAAGGCCGCGCCGGGCGTGTTGTCGGTCGCCGCGTTCGGTAACGCGCTGCACGTGGCAGGTCAGGACGCCGCCGCCGTCGAGATGGCGATCGCGCCGTGGCGCGCACAGCCCGGCCTCGCCTGGCGGCGCACCGACGCCAACCTCGAGGATGTGTTCATCAGCCTGATCGCGGCGGCGCCCGACAACTTCGCGATCGAGGGCCACACATGACCGCGTTCTCTGTGCATCGACTGCTGGCCATCTTCGTCAAGGAGTTCCAGCAGATGATGCGCGACCGGCTGACGTTCGCGATGGCGATCGGCGTACCGATCCTGCAGCTCGTCCTGTTCGGCTATGCGATCAACACCGATCCGAAGGGGCTGCCGACCGTGCTCGTCTCGACCGATAGCGGACCGATGTCGCGCAGCGTGTCCGCGGCGCTGCAGAACACCGGCTACTTCCGCATCGTGCACACGACGACACGCGAGCAGGACGGTGCGGCCTGGATCGAGTCGGGCGACGCGCAGTTCATGGTCGTGATCCCGGACGACTTCTCGAAGGCGCTGATCCGTGGGGAGCATCCCGCCGTGCTGGTCGAGGCCGACGCCACCGATCCATCGGCCTCGGGCAACGCGATCGCCTCGCTCGGCGGCGTGGCCGCGCAGGCGCTCGCCCACGAGCTGAGCGGCGCGCTCGCGCCGCGCAACGGCGGCGCCGCACCTTTCGAGTGGCGCATCCACCGCCGCTACAACCCCGAGGGCCTGAGCCGCTACAACATCGTGCCGGGGCTGATCGGAACGATTCTCACGATGACGATGGTGATGCTTACCGGCCTGGCGATGACGCGCGAACGCGAGCGCGGCACGATGGAAAACCTGCTCGCCACGCCGGTGCGGCCATTCGAAGTGATGGCCGGCAAGATCTTGCCCTACGTGGTCATCGGCTATATCCAGCTGCTCGTGATCCTGGCGGCCGCCGAGCTGCTGTTCGCAGTGCCGATGGAAGGCAGCATGGTGCTGCTGCTCGCGATGATCGGCGTGTTCATGCTCGCCAACCTTGCGGTCGGTTTCACCTTCAGCACGCTGGCGAAGAACCAGCTGCAGGCGATGCAGATGACCTTCTTCTTCTTCCTGCCCTCGATGCTGCTGTCGGGGTTCATGTTCCCGTTTCGCGGCATGCCGCAGTGGGCCCAGCACATCGGCGAAGTGCTGCCGCTGACGCATTTCCTGCGCATCGTGCGCGGCATCATGTTGAAAGGCCACGATGCGCTGCAGGTGCTGCCCGAGCTGTGGCCGCTGCTGGCGTTCCTTGTGGTGGCCGGCGCCGTGGCGCTCAAGCGCTATCGGCAGACCCTGGACTGAGCGGCACGCCGGGCATGCAGCGCGCGGCAAACCGCGATTGACGCAGCGGGCACGCCCCGTACCATCGGCGCGCCCGGCTCGTCGTCGCCGAGGCAGGAGCACCCATGCACGAGTGGCTCAGCCGCCTGGATCAGCACGTTCCCGTGCGCTTCGTCGCCTTGTACGCCAGTGCGGTGCTGTGCCTGCTCGCCACCTTCACCTGGGTCGCGTTCGGCTTCGGCGGTTTCTGGGCGCTGCTGGGCTTGTTCCTGGTCGGCCTGGGTGTGCGCGACATGCGTCAGACGCACCACTCGGTGCTGCGCAACTACCCGGTGATGGGGCACCTGCGCTTCCTGCTCGAGTTCATCCGGCCCGAGATCCGCCAGTACTTCATCGAGAGCGACCGCGAGGCCGCGCCGTTCTCGCGCCAGCAGCGATCGCTCGTCTACCAGCGCAGCAAGGGCGCACAGGACAAACGGCCGTTCGGCACCCAGCTCGACGTGCACGCGCAGGGCTACGAGTGGATCAACCACTCCATCGCGCCCACGGTGGTCCCCGGCCACGACTTCCGGATCACGATCGGCGAGCACAACGCGATGTGCACCCAGCCCTACAGCGCCAGCGTGTTCAACATCTCGGCGATGAGCTTCGGCGCGTTGTCGGCCAATGCGATTCTGGCGCTCAACCAGGGGGCCAAGCGTGGCGGGTTCGCGCACGACACCGGCGAGGGTTCGATCTCGGTGCACCACCGGGTGCACGGCGGCGACCTGATCTGGGAGATCGGCTCGGGCTACTTTGGCTGCCGCAACGACGACGGTACGTTCAACGCCGACAGGTTTGCCGACAACGCACGCGACGCCCAGGTCAAGATGATCGAGGTCAAGCTGAGCCAGGGCGCCAAGCCGGGCCATGGCGGCGTGCTGCCCGGCGCGAAGGTAACGCCCGAGATCGCTGCGGCGCGTGGCGTGCCCGTCGGCGTGGACTGCGTGAGCCCGGCGCGGCACAGCGCGTTCAACACGCCGATGGAGATGCTGCGATTCGTTGCAAAGCTGCGCGAGCTGTCCGGGGGCAAGCCCGTGGGCTTCAAGCTGTGCATCGGCCATCCCTGGGAGTGGTTTGCGTTGGCCAAGGCGATGCTCGAGACGGGCTACCTGCCCGACTTCATCGTCGTCGATGGCGCCGAGGGCGGCACCGGCGCTGCGCCGCTGGAGTTCACCGACCACGTGGGCGCACCGCTGCAGGAGGGCCTGCTGCTCGTGCACAACACACTGGTGGGTCTGAACCTGCGCGACCGCATCAGGCTCGGTTGCGCCGGAAAGGTCATCAGCGCATTCGACATCGCGCGCATGATGGCGCTCGGTGCCGACTGGTGCAATTCGGCGCGCGGCTTCATGTTTGCGCTCGGCTGCCTGCAGGCCCAGACCTGCCACACCGGGTTGTGCCCCACCGGCGTGACGACACAGGACCCGCATCGTGCGCGAGCGCTGGTGGTACCGACGAAGGCAGAGCGCGTATGGCGCTTCCACGAATACACGCTCGACGCACTGAAGGAGCTGGTGCAGGCCGCAGGGGTGCAGCACCCCTGCGAGATCACCGCGCGCCATATCGTGCGACGCGTCTCCGACCAGGACGTGAAGCTGCTGGCCAATCTGTTGCCCTTCCTCAAGCCCGGCGAGCTGCTGGCTGCGATGCGGGGCGATGTCGACTGGCCGCACAACGTCTACCGCCTGTACTGGCCACGCGCGCAAAGCGGGAGCTGGCAGTACGCGGCCTGACACAGGCGCTCGTGCGCAGCCGCACCGGCCAGCCCCGCGAGCCCGGGGTCGCGTTCCCGCGCTCGCGGGATGGCCGCGCGAGCGTGCGCGTCCAAACAATGCGGTCACAACCAAAGCAGCCGTCAGCGGCCCGGTGTCCCATGCCCAGCGTTCTCCTTGCCCGCCGCGACGCCCTGCTCGCGAACCATGTCCGTGGCCGGCTCGAGAGCTCGCGTGCCTGGCGGGTGCTCGGCGTCGTCACGACGCTATACCGCGCGCGCAAGGCGCTGCCAGGCCATGACCCGGATGCGGTGGTGATCGATCTGCGGATGGAGGATGGCGCGGCGTTATCGCTTGTCCACCAGTTGCGCGAGCGCCATGCGGATCGGCCCAAGGTGATGCTGCTGGCCGCGAGCGCCTGCGATCCGCTGCTGTTCTCCACGCTGGCCGCGGGAGCGGACGGCTACCTGCTCGAGTCCGACCTGACCGGCGTGTCGGCCGCGTTGCTGCGCATGATGGCCGGCGAGGCGACCATGGCGTCGGCGCTGGCGCGCCAGGCGCTGCATTTCTTCGGCGAGATGCCCGGGACACCGAGCGAAGGCGTGGCGGAAGACCGCGCGCTGGATTGGCACACGGATGGCGCGAATCCGATGCGGCTGTCGCCGGGCGAACGGCGCCTGGTGCAGATGCTGGCCCAGGGCACGCGCGCTACCGAGGTCGCGGCGCGGATGGCCCTGTCGGCCGAGGCGGTCGGCCGCCGCATCGGCATGGTCTACCGCAAGCTCAGCTGGGACGTGAAGAGCGGCTCGCTGTCCCTGCGGGCAGCCTGACGCGCGGCGGCACCCGGCAACCCGGCCATGGCCCCGGCTCAGGCGGGCGGGGCGGTGTCGATGAAACTTCTTCGCAGCGCCAGCTTGTCGGCGAGCTTCGCCAGCGTGGGATGCGCGGCGCGCCAGCCGATCCGCGGGAAGCGGAAGTCGAGGTAGCCGAGGGCGCAGCCGACCGCGACATCGGCCAGCGACAGGTGGATGCCGGCACAGAAGGGCTTGTCGCCCAGACCCTTGGCCATCGCGGCGACCGCCGCATCGACCCTGGAGAGCTGGCGATCGATCCACGGCTGGCAGCGCTGCGCATCGGTGCGGCCGGGCCAGGTCTGCTCCAGGCGGGCGAGGATCGCGGCGTCGAGGAGGCCGTCGGCCAGCGCCTCCCACGTACGCACCTCGGCGCGCTCGCGGCCGTTGCCCGGGATCAGCTTGCCCACCGGCGACAAGTTGTCGACGTACTCGACGATCACGCGCGAATCGAACATGGCCTCGCTGCCCTCCATGATCAGGCAGGGCACCTTGCCGAGCGGGTTGGAGTGCAGGATTGCGTCGCTGCCCCAGACGTCCTCGAGCACGAACTGGTAGTCCAGCTTCTTCTCTGCCAGCACGATACGCACCTTGCGCACGTAGGGGCTGGTTGGGGAGCCGAGCAGTTTCATGCGTAATTCTTCGCGCGAGGTCGGAGCGAGCCATTCTAGCCAGCGCACTGGTGCCGGCGGCCCCCCCTTGAACGGGGTGGTGCGACGCTGGCCTACTTGGTGCCGAAGATCCGGTCGCCTGCGTCGCCAAGGCCCGGCAGGATGTAGCCGTGGTCATTCAGGCAGCGGTCGACCGCGCAGGTGAACACGGGCACGCCCGGGTGCACGGAGTGGAAATGCGCCATGCCCTCCGGCGCCGCGAGCAGGCAGGCGAACCGGATCGAGCGCGGGCGCACCGCCTTCAGGCGCGTCACCGCCGCGACGGCGGAATGCCCGGTGGCGAGCATCGGGTCGAGCACGATGGCATCGCGCTCGTCGATGTGGTCGGGCATCTTGAAGTAGTACTCGACGGCGGCCAGCGTCTTCGGGTCGCGATACAGGCCGATGTGACCGACGCGCGCGCCCGGCACCACCTCGAGCATCCCCTCAACGAGACCGAGGCCGGCGCGAAGGATCGGCACCAGCACCGTCTTCTTGCCATCGATCACGCGGCCCATGGTCTTCTCCAGCGGCGTCTCGATCTCGATCGGCTGCGTCGGCATGTCGCGCGTCAGTTCGTAGGCCATCAGCATGCCGATCTCATTGAGCAGGCGCCGGAATCCGCTCGTGCTGCGGTCCTTCTCGCGCATCAACGTGAGCTTGTGCTGGATCAGCGGATGGTTCAGCACGTGAACGGTGGCGGTCGGGCTCATCGCGGGGCTCCGGGAGGCATCGCGGCACAGCATACGACGCCCGCCACCTACAATTCGAGCTACCGATGCAGCACTCGACGCTCACCGCCCTGTCGCCGCTCGATGGCCGCTACGCTGATCGGGTCGCACCGTTGCGTGCATTGCTGTCCGAGTACGGGCTGATGCACCGGCGGGTGCAGGTCGAGGTCGAGTGGTTCATCGCGCTGACGGACGCCGGCTTCGCCGAAATCGCACCGCTGTCGGAGGCCGCACGCGACCTGTTGCGCGGGCTGGTGACGCGCTTTTCGCAGGCCGATGCGCAGGCGATCAAGGACATCGAGAAGACCACCAACCACGACGTCAAGGCGGTCGAGTACTGGCTGAAGGCGCGCCTGGTCGCCAGCGACGAGCTCCAGCGCGCGGCCGAGTTCGTGCATTTCGCCTGCACCAGCGAGGACATCAACAACACCAGCCACGCGCTGATGCTGCAGGCCGCGCGGCACGAGGTGCTGCTGCCGGCGCTCGACGGCCTCGTCGCCACGCTCGGCGCGATGGCCCAGGTCCATGCCGCGTTGCCGATGCTCGCGCGCACGCACGGGCAAGCCGCGACCCCGACCACGGTGGGCAAGGAGGTCGCGAACGTCACGGTGCGGCTGGCGCGTGCGCGCGACCGCGTGGCCGCGGTGCAGCCCATGGCGAAGATGAACGGTGCGGTGGGCAACTACAACGCGCACCTCGCGGCCTACCCGCACTTCGACTGGGCGACGTTCTCGCGCCGCGTGGTCGAGGAGCGGCTGGGCCTCGCCTTCAATCCCTGCACGATCCAGATCGAGCCGCATGACTGGATGGCCGAGCTGTTCGATGCCATCGCCCGTGCCAACACCGTGCTGATCGACTGGTCGCGCGATGCCTGGGGTTACATCTCGCTGGGCTATTTCAGGCAGAAGACCCGGCCCGGCGAGATCGGCAGCTCGACGATGCCTCACAAGGTCAACCCGATCGACTTCGAGAACGCGGAGGGCAACCTCGGTCTGGCGAACGCGCTGCTCGTGCACATGAGCCAGAAACTGCCGATCAGCCGTTGGCAGCGCGATCTCACCGACTCGACCGTGCTGCGCAACATGGGGGTCGCGTTCGGCTACACGGTGCTGGGCCTTGACGGCATCGCCAAGGGCCTGGCCAAGCTCGAGGTCAACGCGCAGGCGCTGGCAGCCGACCTGGACGTGGCCTGGGAGGTGCTGGCCGAGCCGATCCAGACCGTGATGCGGCGTTACGGCGCGACCAACCCCTATGAGCGGCTGAAGGCGCTGACCCGCGGCCGCGCGATCACGCGCGAGGCGATCCATGCCTTCATCGACACCCTGCACGAGGTGCCCGCCGCCGAGCGCGACCGGCTCAAGGCGATGACACCGGGCAGCTATGTCGGCCTGGCCGAGACATTGGCACGCCAGGGCCTGCCGCGTCGCGGCGGCTGACGCTTCGCGGCCGGTCCGACTTCCTAGAATCGGCCGCATGAACTTCCGTCAAAGGCTGGTGCAGGCGCAGCAGCGACGTGACTCGCTGCTGTGCATCGGACTCGACCCCGAGCCCGAGCGCTTCCCGGAGCCCTGGCGCGGCGACGCAGCGCGCATGTTCGAGTTCTGCGCGCGCATCGTCGAGGCGACCCAGGACCTCGCCTGCGCCTTCAAGCCGCAGATCGCCTACTTCGCCGCGCAGCGCGCCGAAGACCAACTCGAGCGGCTGGTCGCGCACATCAGGCACGTCGCACCCGATGTGCCGGTGATCCTCGACGCCAAGCGCGGCGACATCGGCGCCACCGCAGAGCAGTACGCGCGCGAGGCCTTCGTGCGCTACGACGCCGATGCGGTGACGCTGTCGCCCTACATGGGCTTCGACTCGATCGAGCCCTACCTCAGGCACGACGGTCGCGGGCTCTTCCTGCTGTGCCGCACGTCCAATCCGGGCGCAACCGACCTGCAGTCGTTGCCGTTGGCCTCGGGGCTTGCGCTGTTCGAGCAGGTGGCCAGCCTGGCGGCGGGGCCCTGGCAACGCGATGGCCGCGTGGGTCTGGTCGTCGGTGCCACGGCGCCGGCCGAGCTCGCGCGGGTGCGGGCGCTTGCCCCGACACTGCCGTTGCTCATTCCGGGCATCGGCGCGCAGGGGGGTGACGCCGAGGCCGCGGTGCGTGCGGGCTGGCGGCCGGATGCGCCGATCGCCGTCAATTCGTCGCGCGCGATCCTGTATGCGCGCTCGGACCGCGGCTTTGCGGAGGCGGCGCGCGAGGCTGCATTGGTGACCCGAAATCTGCTGGCCGGCGCGATGCGCTGACGCGCCAACGCCGCCGACCCTGCGTTTCGATGCCCGGCCCCGCCACCCGCGCCACCGCGACCCGTCCCACCGGCCGCGTCCAGCGACACCGTGCGTTGCGGCTCTTCATGACGGCAGCGGTGGGCATCGCTTCGGTATTCGCACTGTTGTCGGCCCTGCTGTGGCGCTTCGCCGCGGGCGGTGACACCGCGTTCGTGGCCACGCTGGCCTTTGCCGCGCTGGGGGGCGTGTTCGCGCTGATGGCCTGGCGTGCGAGCCAGATCAACGTCACGGCGGCGATCGTGATCGTGGTGCTGGTGGTGGGTGCGGCGGCGACGACCGTGGGCGCGCTCATGGGTATGGGCCTGAACTGGATCGGCCTGGCCTTCGTGCCCCTGCTGCTGTGTGCCGTCGCGCCGATGCTGCCGCCTGCAGCGACCATCGCGCTGGCCAGCGCCCATGCGGTGCTGCTGACCGCGCTGGCGGTGATGCACGCCCGCGGTTTCTGGGGGGGGGCGGTGGCGGGCAGCATCGGCACGTGGCTGATCGCGCATGGCGCACTGTTGGCCACCGGCGTCACGATCGGCCTGATCACGCGACGCGTGATCGATCGCACCGTGGCCGAAGCGCGCTCGCGAGAGCAGCGCTTCGTCGGGCTGCTCGCCGTGGCCGCTGACTGGTACTGGGAGACGGACGCGCAGTTGCGCTTTGCCCACCTGTCGGAGCACGCGGCCGGCAGTTCCGGCCTCGGTGCCGAGCGGCGC
>JAOUIM010000198.1 GCA_029884035.1 Aquincola sp.
TCGCCGCCGGCAACTCAGCAATGAAGGTCAGGAAGCGGCGCAGATAGGCCAGCGTCACCACGGACAGGCCGTGTCCCACCAGCGCATTGTTGGCGTCGTTCCACTCCGGACGCTGGGTGTGCATCCACAGGCCGCCACCAGGCACCAGGCTGCCGACCTTGGCCAGCACGATCGTCGCCAACTTCTCGCCGAGGGTGGCCAGCACCGGCTCGCCGCGTTCGTCGCATACGAGCAGGCCGTCGGCCCCGAGGCGCCGGGCCCGCTCCTGGGCGGCCCGGTGGGCTTCCTGGTCGAACACGAGAGTCGCTTTGGGCTGCGCGACCTGCTCGGCGTGCGGCTTGAGCCGGTAGGGCACATCGGCAAAACTGAAGATCGCGCGGTCCCAGAACGACTGCAGCAGCCCCGGCTCGCGTGCCTGCGCGGCTTCGAGCAGCTTGAGCAGGTAGATCACCTGGTGGTCGCCCCAATACCCGATGTGGCTCCACGGGTCGTTCGGGTCCTCGACCTCCCAGTCGATGCCGTCACGGCCGATGCGGTAGGGGTTGTAGCCATCGACCGTCATGGAACTCGCGAAGACGGCGATCATCGAGCCGACGTAGTCGGGCTCACTGGGCACCAGGGCCTCCCAGTTCTGGAAGATGTCGCGCCAGTTGCCTTCGTAATTGACGAGGCGCCTGCCTTCCGCATCGCGCACGCGGATCGAGAACCGGTTCCAGGGTCGACTCGGGTCGCCGTGCCGCCGGCTGAACGTCAGCGGCAGGTACTCGAGCACGAGACGCTCCGCCTGCGGCCCCCACGCGTCGCGCGCGGCCGCCAGTACCTGCGCGCGATCGACCTGCGCCGGCCAGTGAGCCAGGGCTTGCCCGATCGTCGAAGCCAGCGACCGGTTGCGCTGTCCGATGAACGCCAGAAGGTCATCGCGATCGAAGCGCGTGCCATCGATGAACACGCCTCCACGCATGATGTTGAACAGGACGTTGGCACGGTGGTGGGCCGCCGCCATCGTGTCGCCTGAACTCTGGAACGCGTCGGCCCGGGCGAGGAGTTCGTCCAGGCCCTCGGTGTTTCGGTCGCACGCCGCGAGGATGTCTGCCGCGGTACCACCCCCCGACTCGAGCCACCGGCACAGCTCGAAGACCTGGACCTGCGACTGCGGTCCATCGAAGACGGCGTGCCACTCCAGTCCTGGCGGGCCCACTTCAGCGTCGAAGTTGACGAGGAAGGCGCCGCGGCGGCCACGGGTCAAGGTCTCGGCCTCCGCCCGCCCCGTTTGGCAGAAGGTCGCCACTTGCAGCGCCGACAGCAAGGTCTTCGTACCGGCGGGTACGCCCGCGTGCCAGGCGGTCAGCGCGCTCAACGACTCCTTGGGTTCGGCCCGGTCCCAGATCTGCGCGTACAGCGTGAACAGTCCCATGCGCCCGCCTGCGGCCGATTCGTTCCATTTGTAGGCGTCGGTCAGGCTGCTCATGCGGTTCGACAACTCGACACCCACGCCCGGCGGAATCAGGTTGAGCACACCGTCGAGCACTTTCACGGTCACCGGGCCGCGCAGGGCCTCCAGCCGCACCGACCGGACCAGGCCCAGGCCCGCTGCGGCGAACCACTCGTACTGGAAGGCCAGTCGACCCGACGGATGCTCGTCGCGAAAACGGACGCGGGTGCCCGACAGGTTCTTCCACACCGAGCGACGCCCCGCGGGTCGTTCCAGGAGCGGCGCGAAGGGCTGCCAGAGCTCGGCGCGTGCGCCATCCTCGATGTGGATCCAGGTCCTTGGCCCGGTGTGCTCGCCGCGCAAGTGGATCTTGTCGACGGTCTCATAGGGTAGGAAGGCCCCCTCGGCGTCGCGTCGTCCCGCCGTGAGCGACCCCGCCGTCGACACGTAGGCCCAGAGGTCGCTGTCGCCAGCCAAGGCCATGAAGAAAGGCGCCAGCTGGTCGTGCCCGTCGATCCGGTACCAGGTCTCTTTGCCCTCGACGACGAAGGCACCGCGCACTTCGACGTTCGCGGTCACCACCTCATCGGGTTCCGAGAAACGCGGCGGGCGGACAGACATTGATGAATCCAGCGTCGCGGGCATGAAGACTCATTGCCGCGGCGCCGCGCAATGCGACGCAATGAATTCGGCCTGTGTCGGCATGGCATTGACGCACTTGGCGATGACCTGCGCGATATGCTGCACATAGGCCTGCACCTCGGCCTCGGGCCGGAGTTCGGCGAACGGGTGGTAGGCCCGCGGCATGATGCGCTGGCCCACCATCACCTGCAGCCAGCTCGGCTCGGCGAACAGTTCCATGCCGTCACGGAACACGCGCCCGTTGCTGCGGAACAGGTCGATCTTGCGCTGCAACGTGTCGGGGATCGGCATCGTGCGGCAGTAGTTCCAGAACTCGGAGTCGTTGCGCTCGGTGGCCTTGTAGTGCAGCACCAGGAAATCGCGGATGCGCTCGTATTCCCAGTGCGTGAGCGCGTTGTACTCGGCGATGTCGGCGGCATCGAATCCCGAGTGCGGGAAGAAGCTGATGATGCGCGAGATGGCCGTGTTGATCAGGTGGATGCTGGTCGATTCGAGCGGTTCGAGGAATCCGCTGGACAGACCCACGGCGACGCAGTTGCGGTCCCAGAATGTCTTGCGGCGACCCGTCGTGAACTTGAGCGGCCGTGGGTCGGCCAGCGGCTCGCCGTCGAGGTGCTCGAGCAGGATCGCGGTCGCCTCGTCCTGCTCCATGAAGCTGCTGCAGTAGATGTGGCCGTTGCCGGTGCGGTGCTGCAGCGGGATCCGCCACTGCCAGCCTGCCGAATGGGCGGTCGAGCGCGTCATCGGCAGCAGCGGCCCGGCCGGCTTGCAGGGCACTGCCAGCGCGCGGTTGACGGGAAGCCAGTGCGACCAGTCGTCGAATCCCGCCCTCAGCGTCTGCTCGATCAGCAGGCCGCGCATGCCCGAGCAGTCGATGAAGAAATCGCCCGTGATGTGCTCGCCGCTTTCCATCACCACGGCCTCGATGAAGCCATCGGGCTCGCGCTGGGTGACGCGGGCGATCTTGCCTTCTGTGCGCACGACGCCGCGCTGTTCGGCATAGCCGCGCAGGTAGCGCGCGTACAGGCCGGCGTCGAAGTGGAAGGCGTGCGAGATGTCGGCCACCGGCGAGCCGGGCATGTCCTTGCGCGCGCGCATGAACTTGGCCAGGCGCGGCGCGGCGGTATTGATCGAGTAGGCCTCGAGCGGGGCCGCCTTGCCCAGGTGCGCCATGCGCAGCCAGAAATGGTGGAACGGCAGGGCCTGCGTGGCCTGCCCGACGAACCCGAAGCCGTGGATGTAGCGGTCGCCGATCGCACCCCAGTTGACGAATTCGATGCCGAGCTTGAACGTTCCCTGGGTGGCGCGCAGGAACTCGTCCTCGTCGATCTCCAGCGCGCGGTTGAATTCACCGATGTGCGGGATCGTCGCTTCGCCCACGCCGATGATGCCGATCTCGTCGGACTCGACGAGCCGGATCGCGCACTTGCGCTCGAGCACCTTGGACAGCGCGGCGGCGGTCATCCAGCCGGCGGTGCCGCCGCCGACGATGACGATGTTGCGCACCGGTTCGAGGGTCATGATGTGTGGGCTCTGGCAGCGCGTGCTTCGAGGCGGTGAAGGGTAGCGCGCGCCCGACCCGCCACCCGCGCGAGCGGTCAGACCACGCGCTCACTGATCCGCATGCGCACCGATGATGCCCTGGCATTCGACAGGGACATCATCGGGCTGCGAAGGTTAGAACTTGTAGTTCAGGCCCGCCAGGATCTGGCGACCGAACTTGTAGTTGTAGTTCGGCACCAGCTGGGTCGGATCGGGAACGTCCACGTTGCCGGGTGTCTTGTAGTTGGTCGTGGTGGTGTCGGTGAGGTTGTTGACCTGCAGCAGCACCGACAGCCCCTTGTACGGCCCCGAATCGTCGAACGCGTAGCCCAGCTGCATGTCGACCACCTTGTCGGCGCCCTGCGAGCGCGTCGTCGGCCGGAAGAAGATGTCGCGCGTGGTAGCCGTGAACGCCGAGCGGTAGCGCTGGCTGACGCGGGCCGAGAAGCCGTACTTCTCGTAGTACACGGTCAGACTGTTCGAGCGCCCGGACAGGCCGTTGATGGGGGTGCTCGAATCGACGATCACCAGGTTGCTGTTCTGGTCGACCCGCTGGTCGCGGATCGAGCTGTTGAGCTTGGAGGCGCTGAACACGACACCGAAGCCGTCGAGCATCGGACTCAACAGCGTCCCTTCCAGAGAGGCCGCGAACTCGTAGCCCTCGACGCGGCCGCCGCTGCCGTTGCGCGGCTTGATCTCGCCACCGAGCGGCTGCACCACGACACCCGGCGACGGCACGTAGCCCGGCGGCAGCGGCGTGCCCGTGCGGTCCACCGGCTGCTCCGAAGCGATCACGTAGCTCAGCAGGTTCTTGCGGAACGCCGCGAACGACACGTAGCTGCGCTTGCCGAAGTACTTCTCGACCGACAGGTCGATCGCGCTGGCCTTCCACGGCTTGAGTTCCGGATTGCCCGCGTAGGTAGTCTGCCAGGTGCCCTCGTTCGGACCCGGGTCGGTGTTCAGTCGGGGTGTGCTGCCACCGGCGCGCATGTCGTTGATGTTCGGCCGCGCCGTCTGCATGCCCAGGCCGAAACGGGTGATCAGGTCGGGCTTCAGTTCGGCGACGAGGTTCAGGCTCGGCAGCACGTCGTCATACTTGGCGCCGCCCGTGCGCTTGAACAGCAGGCTCAGATCCGGGTTGTTGTTGTCCAGGCCAAGATACTCGAAGCCCTCGGACTTCTGGTCCGAGTGCACCGCCTGCAATCCGAAGTTGCCGCGGATCGGCACGCCGGCCATCTGCGTGTCGATGTCCAGTTGCAAAAAGGCCGTCGAGATCTTCTCGTTGACGAAGGCGTCGTTGCCCTTGAGCTGGAACTCTGCCGCCTTCCGGCCGAGCGCGCCCGAACTGACGAGGTAAGGCACGTCCAGCCGGATGAATGCAGGCACGCCCATCCACGACATGTCCAGCGGATCGCGCACCGCGCCCACGGGGATGTCTCGGATGACATTGCCGCTGCCATCCAGCGGCATCACCAGCCGCGTCTCGTTCTTCTCGATGCTCTTGTCGCGCTGCGTGTAGTTGACACCGCCGGTGACATTGCTGAAGACACCGAGCAGATCGAGCGGGCGCTTGGCCGACAGGCGCAGCGACTTGATCTCGTCGACGGAATGCGGGTCGCGGACCACACCCGTCCAGCGCGGCTCACCCGGCACGTAATCGAAGCCGATGACGTCGCCGAAGCGGATGTTCGCGGGATCGGACAGGAAGCCGGGCTGCAGCGGCGTGAACGATTGCGCCCCGCCGTTGACCGGCACGTTCCAGCGGAACGGCCCATAGGCCCAGGTGTTGGCCGCGTTGTTCCATGGGCCGGCGTAGACCTCCTGATAGACCTCGTCGCGCACGTCCTTCGAGTAGGCGAGGTCGGAGATCAGGGTCCATTGGTCGCCGACCTTCAGCGACGTGTTCCAGCCGATCGCCGAGATCTCGTCGCGGCGCTTGGTGTCCCAGTTGGTCGTCGTGGTCGGCAGGGCGCTGGCGGTGGCGCTCGTCGCGTAGGTGTTCTGGCCGACCTGGGTCGTGCTGACGTCCGATAGGTTGTTCTGGACGCCAGGGGGACCGAAGAACTGCCCCCAGCTGGCGAACATGTTCGACGTCAGCTTGCCGCCCACCTCGTGGGTGTCGAACTTCGAGTAATACAAGTCGAGCTGGCTGCGCAGGTCCTTGTTGGGCTTGTATTCGAGCACGGCCATCAGACCGTCGCGGGTGTTCTTCTTCGTCGTCTGCGAGCCGGTCCAGAACATCGGCAGCATCGCCTGGCTCACCGGGCCCCAGGTGACGGACGGCGCCTGGAACAGCGAAGGCACGGTGCCCGTGATTGGAATGCCATAGGGTGTGTAGTCGCCGTACTGGTCGAGCTCCAGGATGCGCGACTGGGTGGTCGACTCCAGGTGCGCAAAGCCCAGGGACACGCCGATGGTGTTGTCGGCGAACTGGTTGAGATACGACAGGCTGATGCGGTTGCCCGTGGGGCTGGCCACGCCCGGCACCTGGGTCTTCAGCGAATTGGTTTCACCGCGCACGTTGATCGCGACCTCGCGGCCGCGCGTGTCCAGGGGTCGGCGTGCCATCAGGTCCACCGTGCCCGATAGCCCCTGTCCGATCAGCGTTGCGCTCGGCGTCTTGTACACCGTCGCCGAGCCGATCAGCTCCGACGGGAACTGGTCGTACTCGACCGCGCGGCCGTCGTTCGAGCTGACGATCTCGCGCCCATTGAGCAGCACGCCGGAGAATGCCGGCGACAGACCGCGGATCGAGATCACGTTGACGCGCCCGTCGGCACCGCGCTGGCCAGTCAGGCCAGGCAGGCGAGCCAGCGACTCCGCGATGCTCACGTCGGGCAGCTTGCCGATGTCCTCGGCCGAGATCGCTTCGACGATCGAGTCCGAATTGCGCTTGGTCGCGATCGAGTTCTCGATCGAGCGCCGGATCCCGGTCACGACGATCGTCTGCGACGGGCTGTCGGCCGGTTGGGTCGATTGCGCCTCGACGGTGCCGGAGGCCGCCGCGAGCAAGGCACAGGCGGCCGCCACTGGGCTGACGCGCAATTCAAAACGATGCGCGCCCCGGTTCCGCGCTGAATACTTGGTCTGCATCGGTCATCTCCAGTCGAGTCATGGTTGGAAGGTCGCGGCGGCGCAGAAGAACCCCGCGGGGTCTGAAAGCGCTTTCAGAATTATTCCGTGCGGGCGTTCAATGCCACCACATCGTTAACCCTTAAGGGACTTTCCTTCCGGGAAAATCCGCGGTGCAAGCGCTTTCAAGGTTTGCCCCGCCAGCCC
>JAOUIM010000197.1 GCA_029884035.1 Aquincola sp.
TTCGCGGTGGACGGTCAACGCATCGTTTTGATCGATGACGTGCTCAATACCGGGCGCACGATCCGCGCGGTGCTCAACGAGCTCTACGATTTCGGCCGCCCGGCGAGCGTCACGCTCGCGGTGCTGGTGGATCGCGGTGGGCGCGAGCTGCCGATCGAGCCGGCCTTTGCGGCGGCACGTGTGACGCTGGCGCCCGGCCAGCGCCTGGCGCTCGCGCGAGACGGCCAACGCCTGCGTTTCGAACTGAGGGACGGCCCCTGATGCTGTCGCGGCGCAATCCGCAGCTCAACCGGCACGGCGAGCTGATCCACCTGCTGTCGATCGAAGGACTGCCGCGCGCGGTGATCAGCCAGATCCTCGATACGGCGGGCACGTTTCTCTCGGTCAACGAGCGCGATGTCAAGAAGGTGCCACTGCTGCGCGGCAAGAGCGTGTTCAACCTGTTCTTCGAGAACAGCACGCGCACGCGCACGACGTTCGAGATCGCGGCCAAACGCCTGTCGGCCGACGTGATCAACCTCGATATCGCCAGAAGCAGCACAGCCAAAGGCGAAAGCCTGCTCGACACGATCGCCAACCTGTCGGCCATGCATGCCGACATGTTCGTGGTGCGTCACGGCGAGAGCGGTGCGCCCTACCTGATCGCCGAGCATTGCGCGCCGCACGTGCACGTCGTCAACGCCGGCGACGGCCGCCATGCGCACCCGACGCAGGGCCTGCTGGACATGTACACGATCCGCCACTTCAAGAGCGACTTCACGCAGCTCACGGTGGCGATCGTCGGCGACATCGTGCACTCGCGCGTCGCACGTTCCGATATCCATGCGCTCACGACGCTGGGCGTGCCCGAGATCCGCGCCGTGGGACCGAAGACGCTGGTGCCCAACGACCTTTCCGCGATGGGCGTGCGGGTGTGTCACGACATGGTCGAGGGCATTCGCGATGCCGACGTGGTCATCATGCTGCGCCTGCAGAACGAACGAATGAGCGGTGCGATGCTGCCGTCCGCGGGCGAGTATTTCAAGCGCTTCGGCCTCACGGCCGACAAGCTCGCGCTGGCCAAGCCCGATGCGATCGTGATGCACCCCGGCCCGATCAACCGGGGCGTCGAGATCGACTCGTCGGTGGCCGATGGCCGCGCCAGCGTGATCCTGCCGCAGGTCACGTTCGGCATCGCGGTGCGGATGGCGGTGATGTCGACGATCGCGGGGAACGAGGCATGAAGCTGCTGATTCGCAGCGGTCGCCTGGTCGACCCCGCGAGCGGCCTGGAACGCGTCGGCGACCTCGCGATCGCCGGCGGTCGCATCGTCGCGGTCGGAACCGCGCCCAGCGAGTTCGAGGCCGAGCGCACGATCGACGCCAGCGGGCTGGTCGTCGTGCCCGGCCTGGTCGACCTTGCGGCACGGCTGCGCGAACCCGGCCACGAGCACGAGGGCATGCTCGAAAGCGAGCTGGCCGCGGCGGCTGCCGGTGGCGTGACGAGCCTCGTGTGCCCGCCCGACACCGACCCGCCGCTCGACGAGCCGGGCCTGGTCGAGATGCTCAAGTTCCGGGCGCGAAAGCTCTCGCGCTGCCGCGTGTTTCCGCTCGGTGCGTTGACGCGCGGACTGGCAGGCGAGTCGCTGACCGAGATGGCCGAACTCACCGAATCGGGCTGTGTGGGCTTCTCGCAGGCCGATGCACCGGTCAGGAACACGCAGACGCTGATGCGCGCCCTGCAGTACGCAGCCACTTTCGGCTACACGGTGTGGCTGCGGCCGCAGGACCCCTGGCTCGGCAGCGGCGTCGCGGCCAGCGGCGCGGTCGCCACACGCCTGGGCCTGTCGGGCGTGCCGGCGGCGGCCGAGACGGTGGCGCTGTTCACGATATTCGAGCTGATGCGATCGACCGGCGCGCGCGTGCACCTCGAGCGGATGTCGAGCGCCGCCGGTGTCGAGCTGTTGCGGCGGGCCAAAGGCGAGGGCCTGCCGGTCACGGCCGACGTGAGCATCAATTCGCTGCATCTGACCGACGTGGACATCGGCTACTTCGATTCGACATTCCGCCTGTCGCCGCCGCTGCGCCAGCAGCGTGACCGCGACGCGCTTCGCCAGGCGCTTGCAGACGGCACGATCGACGCCCTGGTGTCGGACCACACGCCAGTCGCTGCCGACGAGAAGACGCTGCCGTTCGCTGAGGCGACGCCCGGCGCGACCGGGCTCGAGCTGCTGCTTGGGCTGGCCTTGGTCTGGGGCGAGGCGCAGGGCCTGGGTCTGCCGGCGACACTGGCGCGCATCACGAGCGAGCCGGCACGCGTGCTGGGCAGCGCGATCGGCACGCTCGCGGCCAGTGCGGGGCGGCTGGTCGAAGGCGGGGTCGCGGACCTTTGCCTGTTCGACCCGGCGGCGCGCTGGCAGGTCACGCCCGATGCACTGGCCAGCCAGGGCAAGCACACACCCTTCGGATTCGCCAGCAGCGGATTCGAGCTGGTCGGCCGTGTGCGCACGACGCTCGTGGCCGGACTGGTGGCGTTCGAACGCGGCCGCATCGACGCCTGATGCGTGCGGCCCTGGGCGTCTGGCGCCTCGTGCGCGTGCTGATCCATGGTCTGCACGGCCTCGCGATCGTGCTGGCGCGGTTCCCGTTCCTGCCGGCACCGGCGCGCCACGCGCGCATCGGCTGGTGGTCGGCCAAGCTGTTGCGCCTGATGGGCATCACCCTGCAGCGGGTCGGCACACCGCGTGCCGGCGCCAAACTGCTCGTGGCCAACCATGTGTCGTGGCTCGACATCGCAGCCATTCACGCGGTGCTGCCCGAGGCGCGGTTCGTGTCGAAGGCCGATGTGCGGCAGTGGCCCCTGGTCGGCCGCTTGGTCGCGGGTGCCGGCACCTTGTTCATCGAGCGCGAGAAGAAGCGCGACGCGCTGCGCGTGGTGCACCAGATGGCCGAGGCGCTGAAGGCCGGTGACACGGTGGCGGTTTTTCCCGAAGGCACCACCGGCGATGGGCGCACGCTGCTGCCTTTCCACGCCAACCTGCTGCAGGCGGCGATCGCGACCGAGGCGCCGATCCAGCCGATCGTCCTGCGTTTCTCCGACGAACGCCACGCGGTCAGCCCGGTGGCCGAGTTCCTCGGCGACACCACGCTCGCGAGCAGCCTGTGGCGTTTCGTCGCGGCGCGAGGTGTCGGGGTCGAAGTTCGCGTGCTGGCCTCGATGGCCACTGCCCACGCCGACCGCCGCGCGCTGGCCGCGCATGTGCGCGAGACAATCGCGGCGCAGCTGCCCCGCGCGACCTAGGCTTTGCCCTGCGCCGCCACAGCCGCGGCGGCGGCCGCCGCTGCCTCGGCATCGCCCAGGTAGTAGTGCCGCAGGGGCCGGAGCGCGGCGTCGAGTTCATACACCAGCGGGATGCCGTTGGGAATGTTCAGGCCCACGATCTCGGCGTCACTGATGCCGTCGAGATACTTCACCAGGGCCCGGATCGAATTGCCGTGTGCCGAGATCACGATGCGTTGCCCGGCGCGGATGGCAGGTGCCAGCGTGTCGTCCCAGCACGGCAGCACGCGCGCGACGGTGTCCTTCAGGCACTCGGTGAGCGGTACCTGTCCCGCCACCAGTCGGGCGTAGCGCAGGTCGTTGCGCTCGCACCGCGGGTCGCCGGGCTCGAGCGCAGGCGGCGGCACGTCGTAGCTGCGTCGCCAGGTCAGGACTTGTGCGTCGCCGTACTGGCGCGCCATGTCGGCCTTGTTCAGCCCCTGCAGCGCACCGTAGTGGCGCTCGTTCAGGCGCCAGTCGTTGCGAACCGGCAGCCAGGTGCGATCCATCTCGTCCAGCACGTGCCACAGAGTCCAGATCGCGCGCTTGAGCACCGAGGTGACCGCGACATCGAACTCCCATCCGCCCTCACGCAGCAGGCGGCCGGCCTGGCGAGCTTGCGCCACGCCGGTGTCGGTGAGCGGCACGTCGGTCCAGCCGGTAAAGCGGTTCTCCAGGTTCCAGGTCGATTCGCCGTGGCGGATGAGGACGAGCTTGTGCATGTCGGCGGTCGGTGAATTCCGCGCATTCTAGAATTCACCGCTGTTCGACTCTCGTCTGGCCCGCCCGTGTTGGAGTTTCTGATTAAGAACTGGTACCTCGTGCTCGCGGCCGTGACCTCGGGAGGCCTGCTGCTGTGGCCGACGATCAAGGGCACGCGCAGCGCGGGCTCGGTCGGCACGGCGGAAGCCGTGCGGCTGATGAATCGCGAGAAGGCGGTGCTGATCGACGTCAGCGAGCCCGCCGAGTACGCAACCGGTCATCCGGGCGGTGCGCGCAACGTGCCGCTGGGCCAGCTCGAAGGCTCCAGGCACCTGCCATCCAACAAGGCGCTGCCGCTGGTGCTGGTCTGCCCCACCGGCGCCCGTGCAGGCCGTGCCGCGGCACTGCTGCGCAAGGCCGGCTACGAGAACGCGCAGGCGCTGTCCGGCGGTCTCGCGGCGTGGCGCGACGCCAACCTGCCCGTGGAAAAGTCCGCAGCCTGAGGTCGGACACGAGCGGGGGCGCCGGCACGCGCGGCGTCGCACGGCGACAATGCACCGCATGAATCGCGTGCGCATGTACACCAGTCAGGTCTGCCCGTTCTGCATCCGCGCCAAGGCGCTCCTGCAGCGTCGTGGGGTGGCGGTGATCGAGGAGATCCGCATCGACCTGGACCCATCGGAACGTGTTCGGATGATGCAGATCACCGGCCGGCGCACGGTGCCGCAGATCTTTATCGGCGAGACGCACGTGGGCGGCTGCGATGACCTGATGGCGCTGGACGCGAGCGGCGGCTTGATGCCGCTGCTGCAAGGCGCCGCGGCCTGATCCGGGCGACCGGCGCTCGGCGATAATCTAACCCTTGAACCCGCTGCACCTGTCAGCGGGTTCGTTTCATTGGACGCATCCACCATGGCCGACGCGCAAGAAAACGCACCCGTATTCAACATCCAGCGCATGTACCTGAAGGACCTGTCGCTGGAGCAGCCCAACTCGCCGCAGATCCTCCTCGAGCAGCAGCAGCCGCAGGTCGACATCAACCTGGGCGTGTCCGCCGAGACGGTGGCCGATGGCGTCTACGAGGTCTGCGTGACCGCGACGGTGACCACCAAGGTCGGCGACCGCACCTTGTTCCTGATCGAGGCCAAGCAGGCCGGCATCTTCGAATTGCGCAACCTGGGCGACCAGACGCAGGCGATCCTGGGTATCGCCTGCCCCGGCATGGTCTACCCGTACCTGCGCGCGATCGTCTCCGATGTGTGCACGCGCGCCGGCTTTCCGCCGGTGCTTCTGACGGAGATCAACTTCCAGGCGATGTTCGAGGCCCAGCAACAGCAACTGGCTGCGCAGGGCAACGGCGGCGACGCCCCCAGCCTGAACTGATCGGGCCGCGGACGTTCAGTCGATGAACGTCACGATCCTCGGCGCGGGCGCCTGGGGCACGGCGCTGGCGATCGCCGCCGCGCCACGGCACGACGTGGTGCTCTGGGCGCGCGATGCAAGCCAGGCAAGTGCGCTGCAGTCGACCCGAGAGAACGTTCGCTACCTGCCCGGCGTGCGGCTGCCGCCGGGGGTCCTGGTCGGCGCGAATCGGGCCCATGCGCTGGCCCATGCCGGCGCCGGCCTGTTCATCATCGCCACGCCGATGGCGGCGCTGCGCGAGATGCTCGTGGCGCTGCCCGAGGGCGCGCGTGTGCTGTGGCTGTGCAAGGGTTTCGAGGCTGGCAGCGGCCTGCTCGGTCACGAGATCGCGGCCGCCGAGCGGCCCGACCTGGATGCCGGCGTGCTGTCGGGTCCGAGCTTTGCCGAGGAAGTGGCGCGCGCGCAGCCCACGGCACTGGTGGCCGCGAGCAGCGACGAAGCCCTGCGCGATGCCGCCGCCGAGGCGTTGCACAGTCCGGCCTTGCGCGTGTACACGAGCGCCGACCCGGCGGGTGTGGAGGTCGGCGGCGCGGTGAAGAACGTGATGGCGATCGCCACCGGGCTGTGCGACGGGCTGGCTGCGGCTGCGGCACCGGGCACGCCCGGCCAACCTGGGCTGAACGCGCGCGCCGCATTGATCACCCGTGGTCTGGCAGAGATGACTCGACTGGGGGTCGCGCTGGGCGCGCGGCCGGACACCTTCATGGGGCTGTCGGGCCTGGGTGACCTCGTGCTCACCGCGACCGGCGACCTGTCGCGCAATCGCAGGGTGGGCATGCGGCTGGCCCAGGGCGTCACGCTGCAGCGCGTGCTGGCCGAGCTGGGTCACGTGGCCGAGGGCGTGCCCAGCGCGCCGGTCGTGCTCGAGCGCGCCCGCGTGCTCGGCGTGGATATGCCGATCACCGAGGCCGTGGTGGCCGTGCTGGAGGGCCGGCTTGCGGCGGGCGACGCCATGCGAATGCTGATGAGCCGCGAGTCGCGCAGCGAAACCTGATCACGGGCCCGCGCCGGGTTGTTCCCGCGCGGTCCGTGCACCGTGCGGGCGACTGCTCGCGGTGGGCTTGGCGTTTTCACCGCCCTCCGGCATAGCCGCACTGGCGCCATGCCTCGAACACCGCCACCGCAACCGCGTTGCTCAGGTTCAGGCTGCGTTGACCGGGCCGCATCGGCAGGCGCACGCGTTGTGTGGGGGCGATGTGTTCGCGCACGTCAGCCGGCAGGCCCACGGTTTCGCTGCCGAAAACGAGCCAGTCGCCCGCACGCCAAGAGACATCGCCGAAGGGCCGTTGGGCACGTGTGGTGAACGCGTACACGCGCGCCGGATCGGGCTGCTCGCGCGCGAGGAACGCTTCCCAGTCGGCGTGCCGCCTCACCGATGCGTACTCGTGGTAGTCGAGCCCGGCACGCTGCAGCTGCCGGTCGTCCATCGAGAAGCCGAGCGGCTCGACGAGGTGCAGCGCGCAACCCGTGTTGG
>JAOUIM010000199.1 GCA_029884035.1 Aquincola sp.
CTGTATGTCGACGCGGTGAGCAATGCCTCGGTCGACGTGGTGACCACGGCCAGCAAGTACAGGGAAACGCGCACCGAGCTGGGCCTCGGGTTGGACTACGCGGTGCGCGACTCGAACATCAACGTCGCGCTTGCCTCGAGCAAGGAACCCGACTACCGCGCCGACGCGATCTCGCTCGACGTCGCGCAGGAGACGTTCGGCGGCATGACGACGGTGAACCTCGGGTTCACGCGGGGTGCCGACAAGGTCGGTCGCACGGGCATCGGTTTCTTCGACAAGGCCACGCACTGGCAGTACCGAGCCGGCGTGACGCAGATCCTGACGCCGCGCTGGATCGCCAGCGCGAACGTGGAGGCCATTTCCGACAGCGGCTACCTCGGCAACCCGTACCGCGCCGCGCGCGTGTTCGGCGCTGCGGTGCCCGAGAACCTGCCGCGCACGCGCAGTTCACGCGCGCTCAACCTGCGCGTGATCGGCGACATGGGTTCGCGCGACTCGGTGCGCGGCTCGTACCGCTACTTCTGGGACAACTGGGCGGTGCGGTCGCACACGCTGGAGGGGGGATACAGCCGTTACGTCGGCGAATCTTTCCTGCTCGACGGCTTCGTGCGCTACTACAGGCAGGACAAGGCGTCGTTCTACAACGACGACGCGCAGGTCCAGAACCTGTACGTCACCCGCAATCGCCAGCTCGGCACCTACAACGGTGTCACGGTCGGCGGCAAGGTGACCTACGACTGGAAGAAGCTGGCCGGCCAATACCCCTTGAAGCTCAACGGGGCTCTCGAATTGCTTCGCTACCGTTACAGCGACTACACCGACCTGCGCAACGGGTCGCCCTACAGCCTGAACGCCGCTGTGTTGCAGCTGTATGTGACCACGAGTTACTGAGGCCATGACCATCATGTTCCAACGATTGCTGACCCCCATCGTCACGACCCTGGCGGCGCTCGCCGCGCTGCTGCTGATCGGCTTGGCCGCTCCCGTGTGGGCGCAAAACGCGCAGCCCGCGGCGGCTCCCGCCACGGTGGCGGCGGCGACACCGCAGGCCGTGCCCAACGCCGCGGCAGCACCGGCCGGACTGGACAACCGCGTGCAGGACCTCAAGTCGGACGTCATCAAGCTCAACCGCGACCTGCTCGTGCTCGAGGAGGAACTGCTGTTCCCGGCCAGCACGCAGGTGGCGCTGTTCGTTTCGATGGACGTGGGCAAGCTGTTCGAGCTCGACTCGGTGCAGATCAAGCTCGACGACAAGCAGGTCACCAACTACCTGTACACGCCGCTGGAGGTGCAGGCGCTGCACCGCGGCGGCGTGCAGCGCGTTTTCGTTGGCAATCTGAAAAGCGGCACGCACGAGATCGTCGCGCTGTTCACCGGTAAGGGCCCGCACGAGCGCGACTACCGCCGCGGCACCACGATCAAGTTCGACAAGGGTGCCGAGCCCAAGTACATCGAGCTGCGCATCAAGGACTCGACGGGCAAGTTGCAACCTGAGTTCGATGTGAAGGCGTGGTGACATGGCCCACCCTCGTAGCGCCTTCGGCGCTCCCCCTCTAGGGGGCGCCGCCAGCGGACCGGCGGAGCCGGATCCGCGGCGTCCACGACGGCACGTCGGCATCGTGCGCGGCGCCGTGGCTCTGGCGTGCTGCTTGGCTGTCTTCGGCGCTTCGGCTGACACGGCTGCGGAGGGCAAGCCGCGCCCGGTGCTGGCGCCGCACTACGGTGACACGCTGTTCCACTTCTACCAGGACAAGTACTTCAGCGCTGTCACCGGCCTCATGGTGTCGCAGCACTTCCAGCGCATGTCGCCGCACGACGACGACAGCGAGATCCTGCGCGGCGGCCTGCTGCTGTCGTACGGCATGCATCGCGAAGCGGGCCAGATCTTCGCCCAGCTGATCGAGCGTGGCGCGCCGCCGTCGGTGCGCGACCGTGCCTGGTATTTCCTGGCCAAGATCCGCTGGCAGCGCGGGCTGACGGGCGAGGCCGAAGAGGCGATCGCGCGCATCGGCGGCAAGCTGCCGGCGCCTCTTGAGGAAGACCGGGGCCTACTGCAGGCCAACCTGCAGATGGCGCGCGGCGAGTTCGCCGGCGCCGCCGACACGCTGCGCGCCATGACGCAGGACGCCAAGAACCCCTCGCAGGCGAGCTACTACGCGCGCTACAACCTGGGCGTCGCGCTGGTCAAGAGCGGCGACGTCGCCGGCGGCAGTGCGTTGCTCGACGAGGTCGGCCGCATGCCCTCTGCCACCGAGGAGCAGCGCAGCCTGCGCGATCGCGCCAACGTGGCGCTGGGCTTCGCCGCGCTGCAGGACAGCCGTCCCGAGGCGGCTCGCGCCGTGCTCGAACGGGTCCGGCTCGAAAGCCTGCACGCCAATCGGGCGCTGCTGGGCTTCGGCTGGGCCGCCGCGGCGGCCAAGCAGCACGAACAGGCGCTCGTGCCGTGGACCGAACTCGCGGGCCGCAGCGTGAGCGACGCCGCGGTCCTCGAGGCCAAGATCGCACTGCCCTATGCCTATGCCGAACTGGGCGCCTACGGCCAGGCGCTCGAGGGCTATGAGAGCGCGGTCTCGCAGTTCGACAGCGAGCGGGGCGCACTCGACGAGTCGATCGCGGCGATCCGCAGCGGCAAGCTCGTCGAGGGCCTGAATGCGAAGAACCCTGGCGAGGAGATGGGCTGGTTCTGGAGTCTCACTGAATTGCCCGAGATGCCGCATGCCGGCCATTTGACCCAGGTGCTGGCGCAGCACGAGTTCCAGGAAGCGTTCAAGAACTACCGCGATCTGCTGTTCCTCGGCCGCAATCTGTCGCAGTGGCGAGACAGCCTGGGCGCGTATCGCGACATGCTGGCCGAGCGCAGGGCTTCCTTCGCGCTGCGACTGCCGCAGATCCGGACTGGCGCGCAGGGCACCGCCGCGGCGCTGGCCGAACTGAAGCAAACGCGCGCGTCGCTGGCGGCCGAACTCGATCGCGTCGAATCGCAGACCGACGTCGTCGCGTTCGCTGATGCCAGGCAGGACGATCTGCTGCAAAGGCTGGCCAGCGTCCAGGCGGCAATGCAGGCGCACGCGAAAGATCCCGAGATCGCACCGCTCGGCGACAAGGTTCGGCTGTTGTCGGGCGTGCTCGCTTGGCAACTGGCGCAGGATTACCCGTCGCGCCTATGGGCGGCGCGCAAGGCGATGCGCGACGCCGACGAGCATCTGGCGCAGGCCGAGGGCCGCGAGGCGGCGCTGGCGAAGGCGCAGCAGGACGAACCGGCGCGTTTCGATGCGTTTGCCAAGCGCATCGATGCGCTGGAGGCGCAACTCGCAGCGCTGATTCCGCGTGTGGCTGGGCTGACGCAGGAGCAGCAGCATGCGGTGGAAGGTATCGCGGTGGCCGAACTCACGCGCGCGCAGCAGCGCCTGGCCGAATACCAGACGCAGGCCCGCTTCGCGCTGGCGCAGCTGTACGACCGTGCCAACGTCGCGGCGAACTCGCAGGGGGCTGGCGATGCGCCGCGCCGTTAGCCTGTCGCTCGTGGCCGCCGCCTGCCTGTCGGCGTGCGCGACGCGGCAGACGCCGCCCGGCGATGACGCCCCGACGCTGGCCAGCCTGTCCAAGCGCGAAGTGGCTGTCGACAAGGCGCGCCGGGTCGAGTCCGACGAGACGCAGGCGATCGCCGCGTATCGCAAGTTCCTCGAGACGGCGCCGAACCAGCCCAACGCGCCGCAGCGCGCGGAGGCGATGCGGCGTCTGGGCGACCTCGAGATGGACAGCGCCGACAACCGCAGCGCTAGCGCGGCGAACGCCGTCGCGCCCGACTACAAAGCCGCCGTCGCGCGCTACGAGGACTACCTCAAGGCCTTTCCCAAGGACCCGGGCAACGACCGCGTGCTCTACCAGCTGGCACGCGCACAGGAGCAGGGCGGCCAGCTCGAGGCGTCGCTGAAGACGCTCGATCAGCTGGTCGCCGCATACCCCGGCACCGTGTACCGCGACGAAGCGCAGTTCAGACGCGGCGAACTGCTGTTCACGCTGCGTGGCTATCCCGCGGCCGAGCAGGCCTACGCCACCGTGCTCGCCAGTGTCGGAGGCAGCGGCGTCTTCCGCGACCGTGCGCTGTACATGCAGGGCTGGTCGCGCTTCAAGCAGGGAAAGCTCGACGAGGGTCTGCAGTCGTTCTTCGGCGTGCTCGACGGCAAGCTCGCAGGCCGTGGCGATGCGCCGCTCGAGGAGGTCAAGGGCCTGTCGCGCGGCGACCGCGAGCTGGTCGAGGACACCTTCCGCGTGATGAGCATCTCGCTGACCAACCTGCAGGGTGCCGAGTCGATTGCCCCCTACGTCAAGAGCGACGAGCGCAAGAGCTACGAGCACCGCGTCTACCAGCAGCTCGGCGAGCTGTACATCAAGCAAGACCGTGTCAAGGATGCGGCCGATACCTACAGCCTGTTCGTCAAGCGCAACCCGATGCACGCACAGGCGCCGGTATTGCAGGCGCGCGTGATCGACATCTACGAGGGCGGTGGCTTCGCGACGCTGGCGCTGGAAGCCAAACGCGAGTATGTCGGCCGTTACGGTGTCAACAGCGAGTTCCGCAAGGCGAATCCCGAGGGCTGGAACAAGGCGCAACCCCTGGTGAAGACGCGCCTGGCCGAGTTGGCACGGCACTATCACGCGAGCGCGCAGAAGACCAAGGCCACGGCGGACTACCAGGAGGCGGTGCGCTGGTACCGCGACATCATCACCGGCTTCCCGGGCGAACCCGACACGGCGCGCAATCACTTCCTGCTCGGCGAACTCCTGTACGAGGACTCGCGATGGGCCGAAGCGGCCACCGAGTACGAGAAGGTCGCCTACGGCTACCCGAAGCACGAGAAGAGCGCCGACGCCGGTTATGCCGCATTGCTGGCCTATGCCGAGCAGGACAAGCGTGCCGCGGCGGCCGACAGGCCCGCGTTGCAGCGCTCGGGCGTCGAGAGTTCGTTGCGTTTTGCCAAGGCCTTCGACAAGGACCCGCGCATCGCGCCCGTGCTGACCAACGCGGCCGATCGGCTGTATGCGCTCAAGGACCCCGAGCAGGCGCAGAGCGTGGCCGAGCGCGTGCTCGCGCTCGATCCGCCGGCCAGCCCCGATCAGAGGCGCGTGGCGACCACGGTGCTCGCGCACACGGCCTTCGAGTCCGGCGCATTCGATCGCGCGGAGAAGCGATACCGCGAGGTGCTGGCATTGACGCCCGAGCGCGACGCCTCTCGAAAGGATCTGATCGAGCGCCAGGCCGCATCGATCTACAAGCAGGGCGAGGCCGCGAGCAAGGCAGGCGATGCACGCGCGGCGGTCGGTCACTTCACCCGCGTGTCCAGCGTCGCACCGCTGTCGCCGATCCATGCCACCGCACAGTACGATGCCGCGGCCGCCCTGATCGGGCTGAAAGACTGGGACGCCGCCGCGACCATGCTTGAGGACTTTCGGCGTCGCTTTCCGAACCACCCGCTGGTCGAGGACGCGTCCGGCAAGCTGGCGCTGGCGTACCTCGAACGCGGCCGCTGGAGCGAGGCGGCGGGCGAGTTCGAGCGCGTCGCGGCGCAGGGCAAGGATCCGAAGCTCGCGCGCGAGGCGCTGTGGCAGGCTGCCGAGTTGCACGGCAAGGGCGGCAACCGCGTGGCGTCCGCCAAGGCCTACGAGCGCTATCTCAAGCAGTACCCCGATCCGCTCGAGCGCGCCGTGGAAACGCGCCATCGGCTGGTGGTGATCGCCAAGGCCGATGGCAATGCGAAGCGGGAGTTCGACCTGCAGCGCGAGATCTTCATTGCCGACCAGCGGGGTGGCTCGGCGCGCACCGACCGCACGCGCTATCTGGGCGCGATGGCTGCGCTGGCGCTGGCCGAGCCGGCAGTCGATGCCTACAAGAAGGTCGCCCTCGTCGAGCCGCTGCAGCGCAGCCTGAAGAACAAGAAGGCCAAGCTCGAGGAGGCACTGAAGGGCTACGCGGTGGCTGCCGACTACGGCGTGGCCGACGTCTCGACAGCCGCGACTTTCCATACCGCCGCGCTGTACCAGGATTTCGGACAGGCGATGCTGAAGTCGCAGCGCCCGAAGGGCCTGAAGAAGCTGGAGTTGGAGCAGTACAACGTGCTGCTCGAGGAGCAGGCGTTCCCCTTCGAGGAAAAGGCGATCGCGCTGCACGAGATCAACGCCAAGCGTACCGCTCAGGGCGTGTACGACGAGTGGGTGAGCAAGAGCTTTGCCGCGCTGCGCACGCTCAAGCCCGGCCGTTACGCGCGCGTCGAACGCACGGAAGGAGTCATCGATGCGATCCGATAAGGTGCTGATGTGGCGCGCGCTCGGGCTGGTCGCCGTCCTGGCGAGCGCGGGCTGCGCCAGCGTCACCGATGCGGTGACGAAGCCGTTCGAGACGGCCAAGCCGGCAGCGAGCGCGGCGGTGACCCCGGCGCCGGCCGCGTCGGCGGCGGTTCGCGTGGCCATCGTCCAGGTGGCGCCGCCGGTCAGCGCCGACGTGCAGCGCGCGTTCGACGCCGCCAAGGCCGCGCTGCGCGCGGGACGCACGGCCGACGCCGAACGAGGCTTTCGCGATCTCGTGGCCCGTCATCCGGAACTCGGCGGCGCGCACGCCAACCTGGGACTGATCCTGCGCAACGCGGGCAAGCTCGACGAATCGATTGCCGCGCTCGAGCAGGCGGTCAAGGTGAGCCCGAAGCAGCCCGTGTACTTCAATCAACTCGGTGTGAGCTATCGCCACAAGGGCCAGTTTGCGAAGGCGCGCGAAGCCTACGAGACGGCGCTGACGCTCGATCCTGCCTATGCCGACGCGCACCTGAACCTCGGTGTGCTGCTCGACCTCTACATCGGTGAGCCCACGGTGGCCC
>JAOUIM010000200.1 GCA_029884035.1 Aquincola sp.
GGCGGGACCACGCGCAGCGCGAGGGGGCGCCGGTGAGCGCCATGCTGCAGATCGAGGGCCTGGCCAGCGGCTACGGCCGCGTCGAGGTGCTGCGCGGGGTCGATCTCGAGGTGCGCTCCGGCGAGACCGTGGCGCTGCTCGGCAGCAACGGGGCAGGCAAGTCGACGCTCAACAACACGGTCAGCGGCCTCGTGAGCGCGTGGCGCGGCACGGTGCGTTTCGACGGCCGAGACATCACGCGTGCGCGCTCGCGCGAGGTCGTGCAGGCCGGCCTGATCCAGGTGCCCGAGGGACGCCGCGTGTTCCCCAATCTCTCCGTGCTCGAGAACCTCGAGCTCGGTGCCTATGCTCGTGCGCGCGAACGCCGCGATGCGAACGTCGAGCGCGTCTACGCCACCTTCCCGCGCCTGGCCGAACGCCGCGCGCAGGCCGCCGGCACGCTGTCGGGCGGAGAGCAGCAGATGCTGGCGATCGGGCGCGGCCTGATGGCCGAGCCGCGCCTGCTGATCCTCGACGAGCCGTCGCTCGGCCTGTCGCCGCTGCTGGTCGAGGAGCTTTTTGCGCTGATCGCCCGCCTGCATGCGCAGGGGCTGGCGATCCTGCTCGTCGAGCAGAACGTGGCTCAATCGCTCGCGATCGCCGGCCGCGCCTACGTGATGGAGAACGGCACGATTCGCTTCGCCGGCACGCCGGCCGAGCTGCTGGCCACCGACGAACTGCGGCAGGCCTACCTGGGCATGTGACCGTCATGACCGACGCCGCCACCCTCGCCCAGAAGCTCGTCGCCCGCGCCGCCGGCCGCACCCACGTGCAGCCTGGCGAAATCGTCACCTGTGCGGTCGACTTCGCGATGTTCCACGACTCGTCGGGGCCGCGGCGCCTGGCGCCGATGCTGGCCGAACTCGGCGCCGAGATCTGGGACAAGCGCCGCGTCGCGCTCGTGATCGACCACTACGTGCCCGAGGCCGACGATGACGCCCGGCGCATCGTCAAGATCGCGCGCGACTGGGCGCGCGAGCAGGCGCTGCCGCATGTGTTCGATGGTCGCGGCATCTGCCACGTCGTGCTGCCGCAGGCCGGGCTGATCCGGCCCGGCATGTTCTGCGTCGGCGGCGATTCGCACTCGCCCACCGGCGGTGCGTTCGGCGCCTACATGTTCGGCGTCGGCGCCAGCGAAATGTTGGGCGTGCTCGTCAGCGGCCAGATCTGGCTGAAGGTGCCGCAAACGATCTTCATGCGCTGGAGCGGGCGCCTGGCGTGCGGCGTGAGCGCCAAGGACATGATGCTGTCGATGCTCGGCCGCTTCGGCATGGCCGGCGGCCAGTACCAGGCCATCGAGTACTGTGGCGAAGCGGTGGCTGCCCTCTCGATGAACGAGCGCATGACCCTGTGCAACATGAGCGCCGAACTCGGCGCGCAGATCGGGGTGGTGGCGCCGGATGCGGTCACGCGCGACTGGCTCGAGGTGCGCGGCGCGGACGTCGAGGAGCTCGGCCTGGCGCGCTGGCATTCCGATGAGGACGCCGCCGGGACGCGCCATCACTTCGACGCCTCCTCGCTCGCGCCGCAGGTCGCGGTGCCGCACAGCCCGGCATGCGTGCGGCCGGTCGACGACCTCGAGCCGACACCGATCGACGTGGCCTACATCGGCGCGTGCACCGGCGCCAAGCTCGACGACCTGCGCGCCGCCGCGCGCGTTCTCGCGGGCTACCGCATCGCCCCAGGCGTCAAGCTGCTCGTCGCACCGGCCAGCGTGGCCGACCGCGAGGCGGCCGAGCGCGAGGGCTGGTGGCGACACATCGTCGACGCCGGTGCGACGGTGCTGGCCTCGTCGTGCGGCGCCTGCGCCGGCTACGGCGGCGCGATCGACGACGGCGCCACCGTGATCTCGTCGACCGCGCGCAACTTCCGAGGCCGCATGGGCGCGGCCACGGCTCAGGTCTACCTGGGCTCCCCGTTCACGGTCGCGGCATCCGCATTGAAGGGCCGCATCGCCGACGCACGGGAGATCCTGAGTTGAGCCGCCATCGCGTCTGGCGCCTGCCCCCCGATATCGACACCGATCAGCTGGCGCCCGGCCACGCGATGAAGTTCGGCCTGCCCGAGATCGCTGCGGCCTGCCTCGAGACGGTACGCCCCGAGTTCGCGCGCGAGGTGCGGCCGGGCCATGTGATCGTCGCGGGGCGCAACTTCGGCATCGGCTCGTCGCGCGAGCAGGCCGCCTCGGTGCTGGTGCACCTGGGCATTGCCGCGGTCATCGCCCCGTCGTTCGGCGGCCTGTACTTCCGCAATGGCTTCAACGTCGGCCTGCTGCTGCTGACCTGCGCGCGCGCCGGCGAGATCGAAGACGGCGAGGCGATCGGGTTCGACGCGCGGCACGCTGTCGTGACACGCTTCGACGGCCAGCCGCTGCCATGCGAGCCGATCCCCGATTTCCTTCTGGACATGGTCGAGGCCGGTGGCCTCGTACCCCAACTCAAGCAAAGGTTGGCGCGATGAGCAGCACCCCCGAGTTCGACCTCTTGATCAAGAACGTGCGCGTCGTGCGGCCACACGGCAGCGGCGCGGAGGCTGCGGATATCGCGGTCCGAGACGGCCGCATCGCGCAGGTGGCCCCCGCCATCGACGCTGCGCGCGCGAAGACGGCGCACGACGGCGCCGGCCAGCTCGCCTTCCCGGGGGTGGTCGACGCCCACATGCACAGCGGCATCTATTCGCCGCTGGAAGAAGACGCGGTCAGCGAGAGCAAGGCCGCCGCGATGGGCGGCGTCACGTCGAGCCTGAACTACTTTCGCACTGGTCAGTACTACCTCAACCGTGGCGGGCCCTATGCCGACTTCTATCCCGAGGTGCTGAAGATCGCCCAGGGGCGTTTCCACGTCGACTACGGCTTCCATCTCGCGCCGATGGACCGCACCCACATCGACGAGATGCCGATGCTGATCGAGCGCCACGGCGTCGCGAGCTTCAAGATCTTCATGTTCTACGGCAGCCACGGCCTGCACGGCGCGAGCAACTCGCAGCGCGATTTCCTGATGATCGGCGAGGACGAGCGTTACGACGTCGCCCACTTCGAGTTCGTGATGCGCGGCCTGCAGAAGGCGCGCGAGGCGATGAGCGCCGATCGGGCGCGCCAGGTCTCGCTCTCGCTGCACTGCGAGACGGCCGAGATCATGACCGCCTATACGCGGATCGTCGAGCGTGACGCCTCGATGAAGGGGCTCGCGGCCTATCACGCGAGCCGGCCGCCGCACAGCGAGGGGCTGGCGGTGTTCACCGCCGCCTATCTCGCGCACGAGACCGCGCTGCCGAACATCAACCTGCTGCACCTGAGCTCGAAGAAGGCGTTGCAGGCCGCGCTGATGATGGCCGAGGTGTTCCCGCACATCGACTTCCGACGCGAGGTCACGATCGGCCACCTGATGCTCGACATCGCGAGCCCTGCGGCGGAGCTGGCCAAGGTCAACCCGCCGATCCGCCCGCGCGAGGATGTCGAGTACCTGTGGGAGCAGCTGCTCGCCGGCAAGCTCGACTGGGTCGTCTCCGATCACGCGTGCTGCCGTCACGAGACCAAGATCCCGAAGCGCTACTTCGGAAACATCTGGATGGCCAAGAGCGGCTTCGGCGGCACCGAGTACCTGCTGCCCGCACTGGTGAGCGAAGGCATGAAGCGCGGCATGGGCTTCAACCACATGGCCCGCGTGACGAGCTGGAACCCGGCACAGCGTTACGGCCTGAACCGCAAGGGCGACATCGCGCCGGGTTTCGACGCCGACATCGCGCTCGTCGACCCTGCGCGCACCTGGACGGTCCGCGCCGCCGCCTCGCCGTCGACGCAGGGCTACACGCCGTTCGAGGGGCTCGAGCTGTCGGCGCGCGTGGCGACCACCTTCCTGCGCGGGCACAAGATCTTCGACAACGGTCAGCTGCTCGGCGCGCCGCTCGGGCAATACCTGCACCGACCCACCGCGTGACCACGCCGTGAGCGAAGCCTCGGTGCACCGCGCCAACGCGATGCCGGCAGGCGCGCCCGAGGTGCCGGTCGCGATCGTCGGTGCTGGCGCGTGCGGCCTCACGGCCGCGATCGTGTTGCGCGGCGCCGGCATCGACTGCCTGCTGCTCGAGCGCGATGCCTCGCCGAGCGGATCGACCGCACTGTCGTCGGGTTTCGTACCCGCACCTAGCACGCGTGTGCAGCGCGCGGCGGGTGTGCACGACGACACGGCCGAGCGCTTTGCCGCCGATATCCAGGCCAAGGCGCACGGCCAGGCCGCCGCGCCGCTGGTGCGTGCGTACACGGAGGCGATCGGCCCTGCGATCGACGCACTGCAGGCGCGCCATGGCATCGTCTTCGAACTGCTCGACGGCTTCCTCTACCCCGGCCACACGCGGCACCGCATGCACACCCTGCGCGAACGCACCGGCGCCGCGCTGATGGCAGCACTGCTCGCAGCAGCCGAGCGGGCGGGCGCCACGCTGCTGGCGCACTCGCTGGTGCGACAGCTCTGGGTCGACGGCGACGACCGCGTGCTCGGCGTCGGCATCGAGCGGCCCGACGGGGTGATCGAGCATGTGGCGTGCCGCACCTTGCTGCTGGCCTGCAACGGCTACGGCGGCAATGCGACGCTGGTGCGCGAGCACCTGCCCGCGTTTGCCGACGCGCCCTTCGCCGGCCACCGCGGCAACGACGGCAGCGCGCTCCTGTGGGGCCGCGCGCTCGGCGCACGGCTTGCCGACCTCGGCGCCGCCCAGGGCCATGGCTCGTGGGCGGTGCCGCAGGGCGTGCTCGTGACCTGGGCGCTGATAATGCAGGGTGCGATCCAGGTCAACCGCTCAGGCCGGCGCTTCCACGACGAAACCGGCGGGTACTCCGAGGCTGCGGCGGCCGTCCTCGCACAGCCGGGCGGCGTGGCATGGAACGTGTTCGACCAGCGCCTGCTCGCACTGGGGCGCGAGTTTCCGGACTTCCGCGATGCCGAGGCCACGGGCGCGCTGCGCACCGCCGACGACGTGGCGGCGCTGGCCACCCTGATCGGCTGCGACGCCGCCGTGCTCGCCGCCACGCTGCGTGACACCTCGCTGCGCGCACCGTACGGCGCGATCCAGGTCACCGGCGCGCTGTTCCACACGCAGGGCGGGCTGGACATCGACACCGACTGCCGCGTGCTGCGCGACGACGGTGTGCCGCTGCCCAACCTGTTCGCGGCCGGCGGCGCGGCACGCGGTGTCTCGGGGACGGGCATCGACGGCTACCTGTCGGGCAACGGCCTGCTGTCGGCGCTGGCTGGCGGCTGGATCGCCGCGCACTCGATTGCCAAGGAGTTCTCGGCATGAACCTCAAGCAGCGCCTCGGCGCCCCACCCCTGCTGCTCGCGCCCGGCGTGTACGACGCGCTGTCGGCGCTCGTTGCCGAACAGGCCGGCTTCGAGGCGCTGTACCTGTCGGGCGCGTCGATCGCCTACACGCGGCTGGGGCGGCCCGACGTCGGCCTGGTCACCGCCACCGAGGTGGCCGAGACGCTGTCACGCATCGCCGGGCGGGTGCGCGTGCCGTTGATCGTCGACGCCGACACCGGCTTCGGCAATGCGGTGAACACGCAGCGCACGGTGCGCGACTTCGAGCGCGCGGGCGCGGCGATGATTCAGCTCGAGGACCAGACGTTTCCCAAGCGCTGCGGCCACCTCGACGGCAAGGCGGTGATCCCGGTGCAGGAGATGTGCGGCAAGCTGCGCGCCGCGCTCGATGCACGGCGCAGCGACGCGACGCTGATCCTCGCGCGCACCGATGCGCTCGCGCTCGAGGGGCTCGATGCCACGCTCGAACGCGCCGAGCGCTATCTCGCCTGCGGCGTCGATGCACTGTTCATCGAGGCGCTTCGCTCGCCCGAGCAGATGGACGCGGCCTGCGCGCGATTCGCATCGCGCGTGCCGCTGCTGGCCAACATGGTGGAAGGCGGCAAGACGCCGCTGCAATCCGCCGCCGAACTCGAGGCCCGCGGCTTTCGCATTGCGATCTTTCCCGGCGGCACCGCGCGCGCGGTGGCGCACACGCTGGCGGGCTACTGCGCCAGCCTGAAGGCCACCGGCAGCACCGCGGCCTGGCGCGACCACATGCTCGACTTCGACGGCCTCAACGCGCTGATCGAGGCGCCCGCGCTGCTGGCGCACGCGCGCCGTTACGAGGACCCTTCTTGACGTAGCCGCCGCGGCCGGGTGCGCGCACGTCGGTGCGTTCGCCGCGACGGGCAGGCGCCGGCCCCGTGAAGATGTGCGGCGCCTCGCGGCGCGGCTCCAGCCCGCTCACGGTGGCGACCGGAATGCTCTGCGTCGTGAACTGCTGGATGCGCTTGATCATCGACACATCGTGCCGCTCAGCCAGCGTGACGGCGAGGCCCTGGCGCCCGGCGCGGCCGGTGCGGCCGATGCGGTGGACGTAGTCCTCGGCCTTCATCGGCAAGCCGTAGTTGATGACGTGGCTGATGCTGGGCACGTCGATGCCGCGTGCGGCCACGTCGGTGGCCACCAGCACGCGCAGCTGACGCGTGCGAAGGCCCTGCAGGACGCGGTTGCGGCGGCCCTGCGGCATGCCGCCGTGCAGCGACGCGACGTGGTGACCGATCTCGGCGAGCTTGTCCGCCAGCCAGTCGGCATCGCGCTGGGTGCTGGTGAAGACGAGCGCCTGCTCGACCTCGCGCTCCGACAGCAACTGCTCGAGCAGTGCATGCTTGTGGCGGCCATCGTCGGCCCAGTGCAGGCGCTGCTCGATGTGGATGTGCGTCGTCGTGTGGGTGTCCACGGCGATCGTCTGCGCGTCGGGGCGCAGCATGTTCTTCGCCAACTGGCCGACGGCGCCGGCGAATGTGGCGCTG
>JAOUIM010000005.1 GCA_029884035.1 Aquincola sp.
TGATCTTCGGGTTGGTGCTCTGCGCGCCGAGCGTGAAGCTGTTGATGTTGCGGATCACCTCGGGTATCGGGATCGAGCCCACCACGCCCAGCGTGTTGGTCTTGGTGGCCGCGCCGGCGACGATGCCCGCGAGGTAAGCGCCCTCGTAGGTGCGGCTGTCGTAGGTGCGCAGGTTGTCGGCCGTCTTAAAGCCGGTGGCATGCTCGAACTTGACACCCTTCTCGTCGGTGGCGACCTTCATCATCGGGTCCATGTAGCCGAAGGTCGTGCCGAAGATGAGCTTGTTGCCCTCGCTGACCATCTGGCGGATCACGCGCTCGGCGTCGGCCGCTTCGGGCACGTTCTCCACGTAACTCGTCTTGACCTTGTCGCCAAACTCGGCCTCGACCGCCTTGCGGCCCAGGTCGTGAGCGAAGGTCCAGCCCGCGTCGCCGACCGGGCCGACGTAGGCAAAGGCGATCTTCAGCGGTTCGGGCTTGGCCGGCGCCGAGGCCGCCGCCGGGGCTGCCGCCACGGGCTTGGGCGCCTCTTCCTTCTTGCCGCAGCCCACGAGCGCTGCCGAAGCGGCCAGCGCGGATGCACCGGCCAGGCGGACCAGCAGGCGCTTCTTGGTGTCGAACATGGTTTCTCCTGGTGAAGACGGACAACGGTGCCGAGGGGCAGGATTATGGACGCTCGATCAGCCCCGGGACCGAGCCCCCCAACGGTCGGCCGCAAGGCGGCGGACGGCGCGGCAGATGCTGTCATATCGCGGACGGCGCGGCATGCCGCGACGCATATATCCGGCATGCGATACAGCGCATGCCCGAGTGCTCAGCTACGCATCAGCGTCACCGCCTCGGAATGGAACTCGCGCCGGTACAGCACCCACACCACGCCCGCGCTGGCGAGCGCGAACGCCAGCGGCGAGAACAGCCACGCCGCCGCGGCGAAGGCGAAGTAATAGGCGCGCAGGCCATCGTTGAAGGCCTCCGCGGCCAGGCCCACGACGGCACCGGCGCGATCGGCAAAGTGTTCGCGCTCGCCGGCTGGCGACTGCTCGAACACGCGGAAGTCCGGTGCCGCTGCCACGAGCAGCGCACCCATGCTGTAAAGGCGCAGACTCCACGTGAAGCGGAAGAAGGCGTAGACAAACACGCTCGCCAGCAGCACGAGCTTGATGTCGAGCAGCAATGTCGTCGTGCGCGCCGCGAATGGCAACTCCTTGAACAGCGCGCCGGCCTGTTCGCTCGCGCCGAGCGCGGCCAGCAAGCCGCCGATGATCAGCAGCGAGGTCGATGCGAAGAAGCTCGGGCTCGCGGACAGGCTCTGCACGACCACACCATCGACCACACGCACCTCGCGGAATGTCGCCTGCAGCATCCACTGCCGGCGCACGCGGTTGCTCGCTGCAAGCAGCGACGGCTGCACCTTGGCGCGGCGACGTGCGAACTGGGCATAGCCGACCCAGGCCACAACGTACGCGAGCAGCCCGCCCCAGTCCCAAGGCGACAGCACATTGAGCATCTGGCGTGCGGCGTCCACGCCTGACTGTAGCCGGCTCGGCCCGCCTCGGCCGAAGGTCAGCGCCTCAGCGCTGCTTCCTTCAGCACCGCATGCACCACCCCGTCGAGCGTGGCGGCAGCTTTCGGGTCGGCGAGCGCCCCGTCGGCGGCGAACGCCTCGTTCGCGCGCCCCACCGCCTGTTGCGGCGGCAGCACCAGCATCTGGAAGGCCATCTGCAGGTACTGGCGCAGGAAGTTCATTGCCCGCAGGCCGCCGAGCATGCCGGGGGAACTCGACAGCAGCGCCACCGGCTTGCCGGCGCTGACCGCGGTGCCGTCCTTCAGTCGCGACAGCCAGTCGAACGCGTTGATTACCAGCGGCGTCGGGAAACCGTTGTACTCGGGCGTCACGATGAACAGCGCATCGTGCGCGGCGATCGCGTCGCGCAGCGCCGTCGCCCCCGCTGGCACGCCTTGCGCGACCTCGAGGTCGCCGTCGTACAGCGGCAGGCCGAGCGCGCGCAGGTCGAGCACCTCGGTCGCTGCACCGGCGCCATCGGCGACGCGCCTTGCGGCATCACGCAGCCTGACACTGAGCGCGCCATGGCGTGCGCTGCCGGCGATCAGCAGTAGCTTGAGCGGCGCGCTGCTCATCGCAAACCCTCAGGCCGCCGCGCCGCGGCGCGTATCCAGGCTGAGCGTGCCCGCGCCGAAGGCGAAGACGAACAGCAGACCCCCGGTGACCGCCAGGTTCTTCATGAACATCAGCTGCTGCATGAACTGCTGTTCCTTGGGCATGGCCCAGAAGTTGTGGAACAGCACGGTTGCCACCACGGTGAAGATCGCCAGTGCCAGCGCGGCCCAGCGCGCCTGCCAGCCGACGATCAACAGCACGCCGGCCACCACCTCGAGCACGCCGGCACCCGCCGCCAGCACCTGCGCCGCAGGCAGCCCGACGCTGGCGATGTAGCCGGCCGTGCCTTCGAGGCCCGTCAGCTTGGAGACGCCGGACAGCACGAACATCAACGCCAGCAGGATGCGGGCGATCAACAGGGGGAATCCTTGGGCATTCATCGACAGACTCCTTGAAAGCAGTGGTGGGGGTGGGACGCGCGGCTTCAGCGCGCAAGATCGAACACGAGGACCTCGGCCTGGTGGCCTTGGTCGATAACGAGACGGCTCTCGCCGTCGAGCTTGGCCGCGTCGCCTGCCTCCAGAGACTGGCCATTCACGCGAATGCGGCCTCGCGCGACATGCACGTAGGCGAGCCGACCCGCGTCGAGCGAGAGTTCAGCGTGCTCGTCGCCGTCGAACAATCCGGCTCGCAGCGACGCGTCGGCATTGAGCCGGACCGAGCCGTCGCTCCCGTCGGGCGAAGCGACCAGGCGCAGTCGGCCGCGTTTCTCGGCCGATGAAAACGCTTTCTGCTCGTAGCCCGGCGCCAGCCCCTGGCGCCCGGGCAGGATCCAGATCTGAAGGAAATGCGTCGCCTTGTCGGCGGCGTGGTTGTACTCGCTGTGCGCAATGCCGCGGCCGGCCGTCATGCGCTGCACCTCGCCGGGCACGATGGTCGCGCCGTTGCCGATGCTGTCCTTGTGGCCGAGTGCGCCATCGAGCACGTAGCTGACGATCTCCATGTCGCGGTGGCCGTGCGTGCCGAAGCCCGTGCCCGGCGCGATGCGATCCTCGTTGATGACGCGCAGATTCCCGAAGCCCATGTGGGCCGCGTCGTAGTAGTCGGCAAACGAGAAGCTGTGGAAGCTCTTGAGCCAGCCGTGGTCGACGTAACCACGGTCCTGGGATTTGCGAAGCGTCAGCATGAATGCGTCCTTTCGATGCCTTCACTGTAGGCAGCGCAGTGCGAAATCGGGCCGAGCGCCGCTGAAGGAGCCGTTCAAATAAGATGAATCCATGCCCGACCGACCGACCGACCGTCGCAGCGCCCTGACCCCGGATGCCCTGGCCATGATGGACGCCATCGCCAAGGCCGGCAGCTTTGCCGCCGCCGCGCGTGAACTCGGCAAGGTGCCCTCGGCGCTGACCTACAGCGTGCGACAGCTCGAGGACGCACTCGACGTGCTGCTGTTCGACCGCCGCTCGGGCCAGGCCGTGCTCACCGCCGCCGGCGAGGAGCTGCTGCGCGAGGGCCGTCGCCTGCTCGCCGAGATGGACGCGGTGGCCAACCGCGTGCGTCGGGTGTCATGCGGCTGGGAAACGCAGCTCACGATCGCGGTCGACGGCGTGATCTCGCGCATCACCATGTTCGAGTTGTGCGAGGCTTTCTTCGCGCTGCGCCCCAACGAAGGCAAGGAGGGTGACGCCGGCCCCGGAACGCGGCTGCGGTTGCGCACCGAGGTGCTGGCCGGCACCTGGGAGGCACTGCTGGCGGGCGAGGCCGACCTCGCGATCGGCGTGGGCAGCTCCGCCGGAACCCCGCCGCCGGGCATCGAGCTCGAACCTCTCGGCACGATCGACTTCGTCTTCGCGGTGGCGCCGCACCATCCGCTGGCCGCACTGCCGGAGCCACTGTCCGACGACGTGATCCTGCGCCACCGTGCGGTGGCGGTCGCCGACTCGGCACGCCGGCGCGAGCCGATGTCGTTCAACCTGCTGCCCGGACAGGACGTGTTCACGGTGGCGTCAGTCCAGGCCAAGCTCGAAGCGCAGCTGCGATGCCTGGGTTGCGGCTACCTGGCCGAGCCGATCGCACGCGAGCACATCCGTGCCGGGCATCTGGTGGTCAAGGCGTTGCATCGCAGCCAGCCGCGCGCCAAGCTCCACTACGCCTGGCGCACCGCCGCGGCACCCGACCCGAAGAAGCCTCCACAGGGCCTGGCGCTGGGCTGGTGGTTGCAGCAGCTGGCGAGCAAGGCGACGCGCCGTGCGCTGCTCGAGCGGCACACCGGCCTGCCCACCGCGGTGGATTGATGTCGATCCCCAAGCTCACCGTGTTCGCGACCCTCCGGGGGGGCGCCCGGCAGCTTCGGGCAGCCGGGTGCCATTGAGATGGCCACCGCATACGTGGGCCGCTTCGCCCCGACGCCCAGCGGCCCACTGCACGCCGGCTCGGTGGTCGCCGCGCTGGCGAGCTGGCTCGACGCGCGCGCGCGCGGGGGCCGCTGGCTGGTGCGCATCGAAGATGTCGATGGCCCGCGGACCGACGCGGGCGCCGAGCAGACGATCGTCTCGCAGCTGCAGGCGCTGGGCCTCGAACCGGATGGATCGCCGGTGCGCCAGTCGGAACGCCACGCGTTGTACGAAGCCGCGCTGGCGCGGCTTCGTGCGGCCGACCTCGCCTACCCCTGCGGCTGCACGCGGCGCGAGATCGAGGCCGAGCTCGACGCCATGGGGCTGCCGGCGCAGCGCGGCGCGGAGCGCATCTACCCGGGCACCTGCCGACACGGGCTGCAGGGCAAGGTCGAACGCGCGTGGCGCCTGCGCTGCGGTGCTGACCGCCATCCGGTGGACATCGAATGGCACGACCGCCGCCTGGGTCTGCAATCCCAGGACGTGACCCACGGTGTGGGCGACTTCGTGCTGAAGCGCGCCGACGGCCCCTGGGCCTACCAGCTCGCGGTGGTGGTGGACGATGCCGATCAGGGCGTCACGGACGTGGTGCGCGGCGAAGACCTCGCCGACAACACCGCGCGCCAGATCCACCTGCAACGAGCGCTCGGCGTGGCCACGCCGCGCTACCTGCACACGCCGCTGGTGCGCGACGCGCGCGGCGAAAAACTGTCGAAGAGCAACGGCGCGCCCTCGCTTGACGTCAGTGACCCGCTCGCCGTGCTCCGCGATGCCGCACTCGTGCTCGGCCTGCGCGTGGCCGACAGCAGCAACCGGGAGCGCTGGCTGCGGCATGCGGTCACGGCCTGGCGCGAGCGCTGGCCCGTGTAGGCATCTTCACGCCGCGGGGCGGACCTCGCGCGCAGGATCGCGCGACTTGAATCCCGCGCACGGGTCGGGACGCTCGGCCACCTCGGTGCGCAGCGCGATGTCGAACGCGCCGACCGGCGTGTCCGTGTCGGCACTTTCCAGCAGCCCGACCACGAACAGCCGCGACGCCTGCTGTCCATCGATCCAGCGCGGCACGCCCAGATCGCGCCGCACATGGCCGTTGCCCGCCAGCAGCACGATGCCGCGCTGCGCGTGTCGCCGCAGCAGGTCGGCCATCACGGCGTCGCGTGCAAACTGGGCCTGCGCCATTCGCGGCCACAGCGTGGCCGGCAGCGCACCGCAGTGGCCACGATCGATCTCGCGCTCCTGGGCCTGCAGCCAGTCGCTCGCGATCGCACGGTCGAGCCCGAGCGCCGCCAGGCGTTCGGCATCGAACCCCGCGGCGAGCCCGCCACGCACGATGCGCCGCGTGTCGGCGTTGGAAAGGTTGGCGGCCAGCAGCGGCACGTCGTACGCAAGCGCCAGGGCCACGTAAGGCCGATAGAACGCCCAGTTCCAGCTGTCGCCGGGTCGAGCACCATACGCCGTGGCCTGCTCGATCACATATTGGGCGTCTCGAGGGCGCTCACGGCGCGCGCGGTCGATGTCGGCCTGGCGCTCGATGTCGAACTGCTCCATCGCGATCGCCGGTCTCCAGCCAGCGGCGAAGGCGCGCCGCAGCAGATCCAGCCGCAGCCGATGCTGCGCGGCGTTGTCGTGCACCTCGCCGAGCAGGACGATGGCATCGCCGGCAAGGCGCGATTCCCAGGGTTGCAGCGGCGTCGGTGACGTGCAGGCCAGCATGACGGTGGCCAGGCATGCCATCGCCAGACGATGAAGCACGATCGATCTCAGATTGGGCAGCATGCGACGACGTCGGTTGACCGGAGGGGAATCGGCAGGTGCCGAGTATCGGCGCGACCGACTGTCGCTGCCTGCCTGTCACCGACCGACGGCGGGCCGCGTCACTTGGTGGGCACCGTGCCCACCCAGCTGCGCTGGAAGTCATCGAATTCCGCGTGGGACGATTCGGAAACCTCGAGGTTCTCGCCAACCCTGAGATCCTGCAGTCGCGAGTCGCGCTCGTCGCGCAACTCCGCGGCACTTTGCAGTGGGCGCAGACCTTCGATGATCATCGCCAGCGACGCCGATGGCTCGTCGCTGGCCAGCATCTCAGCCTGGGCCAGGGCGTCGACCAGCACCTGGCCTGGGAGCGCGGCGACGCCTGCCCAGCCCCGGCGATCCAGCACATCGTGCACGCGGACCAGGTCGCGCATGGACTGTGCCGCATAGTCAGGCCCATGGGCGAGCAGGCGCGCACTCAACTCTTCACACAGCTGAGCCACCGACGGCACGTCACCCACCGATGCCGCACGCCGGCGCTCGACGAGCACCACTCGCAGCGAACCGTCGCGCCGCTCCAGCCCGATCGGGCGACCCAGCGCACCCTTCAGCAGCCGCAGCGCATCCTTCTTGCCGGCAGGCGCGCGGCGGTCCTTGGCGATGGCACTGCGGGACGCCTTGCGACCTGGTGTTTTGGTGGACATGCGAAGTTCCCTGCCTTGCGGTTGCATTGTCGACGTGCCGCATTTCGGCGGCCCGTGGTCCGGTCAGCGCCAAGCCCTCTTGCGCGCGACGGACACGTTCATCGCAGCGATTCTCGATCGCATGTGGCCGTGCGTGTTGCACCCGGGCGCGATGCGCGACCCCCACCACGACTTCTTGCCGCTTTTCGACCACCGGCGGAAGGTCGGCGCCGCGGATCACCGCATCGCCGTGTCGAAGGCGGGCAAGTCGTGAACTAGGTACTTCGCGAAAGCGGCACACCGTCGATACATTTGTTTACGGAAGCGCTCCGACGAATGCCGCGGCGCGCGTTTCGAAGGAGGACATCGTGGTGCAACTCTTCAACCCCTGGTTCGTTGTCGCGGCGCTCATGGTGCTCGTCGCCGTGCTCCAGTGGTGGGTCATGCGCTCGATCCACCGAAGGCGCCTGGCGGAGGTGCGAGCGCGCCACCAGAATGCACAGCAGGCGGCGGCCACGTTGCTGCAACAAGCGCGGCAACAGACGGCCCAGGTCCAGCTGGAGCTCGCTGCAGCGCGCGAAGCCATCAAGCGGCGGGCGAATGCCGCCCCGGCACGAGCGACCGCGAGCGCCATGGCCCGCGAGCGCCTGAATAAGCTGCTCGACGAGGCACCGGAAGCCCAGGACGCGCTACCCCCCAACGGGTTCGCGGACACTTTGCCGTCGATGCAATTCGCCCCTTCGACGTCGTTCGGTCTGCTGCAGCGCTCGAGTCCCAGGGCGATGTAGCGGCCGCCGCGCGGCGCGGCCACGGGCGGCACGAACGCGCCCGCGCATCGGCGGCGCCTGCAAGCCGCCGCGCGCGTCTCGAACGCATCGAATACGACTCACCATCGGAGCGCGCGACGCACAGGCTCGTTCGCCGACGAGCCGGCGCCTTGTATTTGTATATTTGTCTCAATGTATTAGCGTATACTCCCCGTCCGGGACCCCGGCGGGCACCGCGCCGGGGCTGGATGAATCGACGAAGGAGTCACTATCGACGCCTGGTCCGTGCCGCTTCGCCTGTCTCGCGGAATCGACGCTTTCAACCGCCGACTCGGGCGACTGATGGTTTGGCCGATCCTTGCCGCGGTCCTGGTGAGCGCCGGCAATGCGCTGTCGCGCAAGCTGTTCGACCTCAGCTCGAACGCGTTCCTCGAGTTGCAGTGGTACCTGTTCAGCGCGGCGTTCCTCAGTGCCGCCGGATACGTCTTGCTGGTCAATGAGCATGTCCGCATCGATGCCGTGTCGCAGCGCTTCAAGCCCCGCGTGCGGGCATGGCTCGACGTCGTGGTGCTGGCCATCTTCGTGCTTCCGCTGACCGGCGTCATCGGCGCCCTGGGCTTTCATCTCTTCGAGCAGGCGTGGACCAGCGGCGAGGGCTCTTCCAACGCCGGGGGGCTCCTGCGCTGGCCCGTGTATGCCTGTGTGCCGTTCGGCATGGCATGCCTCGGGCTGCAGGCGCTGAGCGAAACGATCCGCCGGCTCGCTTGGTTGGCCGGGCGGGCGCCACACCCGACACTGGCCGAATCCGCCCTGCCGCCGTTCATGCCCGGTCCATCGCGACCACCACGATGACAGCGTGGGTCTCAGCCAACCTGCCGCCGCTGATGTTTGCGGCCTTGACGCTCTTCCTCTTGAGCGGCGTACCGGTGGCGTTCGGCCTGGCGGCCTGCGGACTGACGTTCGCATTCATCGGCATCGAACTCGGGCTGCTCTCGCCGGCGCTGCTCCAGGCCCTGCCGTTGCGGCTCTTCGGGATCATGGGCAACGAGACCTTGCTTGCGATCCCGTTCTTCACGTTCATGGGGCTCCTGCTCGAAAAGTCCGGCCTGGCCGAGGACCTGCTCGAGACCGTGGGTCAGGTGTTCGGCCCTCTGCGCGGCGGCCTCGCTCTGGCCGTCGTCCTAGTCGGTGCACTGCTGGCTGCGACGACAGGGGTGGTCGCAGCTTCCGTCATCTCGATGGGACTGATTTCGCTGCCGGTGATGTTGCGCTACGGCTACCACAAGCGCCTGGCCGCCGGCGTGATCGCGGCTGCCGGAAGCCTCGCCCAGGTCGTGCCGCCCTCGCTCGTGCTGATCGTGATGGCCGATCAGCTCGGCCGCAGCGTCGGTGACATGTACACCGCAGCGCTGGTTCCGGCCGGCATGCTGATCGGGCTGCAGGTCCTGCTGGTCGTCGTGCTCGCCGTGCTGGCGCCGCGCTGGCTGCCGGCGCTGCCACCCGAAGCCCGCGCCGAACGCGAGGCCAGTGGCGCGAGCGGGCTGCGTTCGCTGGCGCTGCTGGCGCTGGTCAGCGCGCTGGCATCGTGGAGCTTCGTCAGCTACTACCCGTCGTGGCTGCAGCGCATCGGGCGCTCGTCGGCCCCTCCACCAGACGAAATGGCGATGGTCGCCCTGGGCGCGGCCGTCGGCGCTGCGTTCCTGCTGTCGGTGGTTGATCGGCTCCTGCGGTTGAACCTGCTGTCGAACCTCGCGCGACGGGTCGCCTTCGTGCTGATTCCCCCGCTGATCCTGATATTCCTCGTGCTGGGCACGATCTTCCTGGGTGTGGCCACGCCAACCGAAGGTGGCGCGATGGGGGCCGTCGGCGCGCTGGTGCTGGCCCTGTCGCGACGACGCATCGACCATCGCCAGATCGCGCACACGCTGCTGGCCACCGTCAAGCTCAGCACCTTCGTGATGTTCATCCTGATCGGATCGACGGTGTTCAGCCTGACCTTCCAGGGCATCGGCGGGCAGGTCTGGGTCGAGCACCTGTTCAATCACCTGCCCGGTGGCCCCACCGGCTTTCTCGTCTTCGTCACGGTAGGCGTGTTCCTGCTCGGATTCTTCCTCGACTTCTTCGAGATCGCGTTCATCCTGCTGCCATTGCTGGCGCCGGTCGCCGAGAAGCTGGGCATCGACCTGATCTGGTTCGGCGTGCTGATCGGCATCAACCTGCAGACCTCGTTCCTGACGCCGCCGTTCGGATTCGCGCTGTTCTACCTGCGCAGCGTCGCACCGGCGAAGGAATACACCGACAGCGTGACCGGACGCGTGATCGGCGCGATCAAGACGGGCGACATCTACTGGGGCGTGATGCCTTTCATCGCGATTCAGGTCATCGTGATGTCGCTCGTGCTGGCCTATCCGCAGATCCTCCTGCATGACAAAACGGGCGCGGCCAAGATGGACGCGCAGACCGTCAACCGCATGCTGCAGCAGTTGCCCACCGGGCAGTCCGACAGTGCGCAAGACCCGATGAAGCTGCTGCTCGAGCAGCTCAAGGACGAGAAGCCGCCGCGCTGACCGGCGGCGCCGCGGGCAGGGATGCCCGCGACTGGTGGCTTGACACCACGACGCATATTGGTCCAAATGAAGCTGCGCGGGCAAGACCCTCAGGGTCGTGCCCATCCCGGGTTCGTGGCCGCGACCGCCGACCGACGACCCGTCCCATCAGCAGGAGGCTCGACACGTTGGACTCCCTGCCGCCCTGGGATGCGCTGTCGCGCAAGGGACTGGGTGGGCGCGCCACAGACCGGGCCTCACCCTGGCCGCTCAGCCTGGCGGCGCTGGCCCTCACGCTGCTGCTGGGCGGTGTCCACGTCATGACGGACGCCAAGTTCGCATTCGCCTCGCTCGGTGTGCTCGCGGTCATGCTGGTCGCCTGGATCGCCGGCGGCAAGGCCGGCATGCTCGTGGCCGTCGTCGCCGCCGCCGTCTGGATCGTCGGTGACATCACGGCGGGGACGGACGGCGGCCCGGGATGGATTCCCTGGGCCAACGGCGTGACGCGCCTGCTGACGTACGCCGCCGTGTGCGTATTGACCGTCAAGGTCGCAGAAGGCTTCGAGCGCGAGCGGGTGCGCGCGATGTCGGACGATCTGACACGGCTGCACAACCGCCGCACGATCCTGGAGCGCGGCGACAGCGAAGTCGTCCGAGCCAATCGCGACAAGCACTCACTGGCGATCGTCTTCATCGACCTCGACGACTTCAAGCAATTCAATGACCGCCACGGCCATCGTGCCGGCGACGCCGCGCTGGAGGTCACGGCGCAGGTGCTGCGCGTTGCCGCCCGGTCCAGCGACGTCGTCGGGCGCATCGGCGGCGACGAGTTCGTCGTCGTGCTGCCTCAGATCGAGCGCGGCGAGGCCGTGGAGGCCGCCCACCGGATGGCCGGCGCGCTGCGAGCGGCGCTGGCACCATTCGAAGGCGTTTCGGCGAGCGCGGGCGTGGCCTGGTTCGAGCGCCCGGACCGACCTTTCAGCGCGATGCTGCACGCCGCCGACGGCCTGATGTACCGGGCCAAACAGTCCGGCAAGGGCGGGGTTGTCGTGGCCGACATGGCCGAGGCCGCGAACGCTGGCGACGCAGCGGCGGCCTGAACGGCTGCGAAGGCCCCAAGCCGCCGCATGCGCCCGAGACCGCTGTCGTGGGCCGGCATCCTCCGTGCCCCGCCGGTGTCATCTCTGAGTTGGCGGCGATGGTGGGTCGTTGTCGAACAGGGCGCGCAGCGCGTCCAGCGTGTCGGCTTCGTGCAGCGGCTTGTCGTCACGAATGCGCCGCATGCGCGGGAAACGCACCGCGATGCCGCTCTTGTGGCGTGGGCTGGCGCCGATGCCCTCGAATCCCAGTTCGAACACCAGCGTCGGCTTGACGCTGCGCACCGGGCCGAACTTCTCCAGCGTGGTGGCACGGATCACGCGGTCCACCCATTTGAACTCGTCGTCGGTGAGGCCCGAGTAGGCCTTGGCAAAGGGCACGAGCTGCAGGCCCAGCCCGTTCGATGGCTCGCCGCGGGCAATGGCCTCAATGACCGCTTGCGCCTCCTCGGCACTGGCCGGCGCGCGGTTCCACACCGCAAACGTGTAGTCGGTGTAGACGCTCGCGCGGCGTCCATGGCCGGCCTGCGCGTAAACGAGCACTCCGTCGGCGCTCATCGGCTCGACCTTCCACTTCCACCAGCTGCCCTCGGCCTTGGTGCGTCCGGCGCCGTAGGCCGAGAGGCGGTGCTTGAGCATGAAGCCTTCCACACCGCGCGACCGCGAGCGCTCGTGCAACGCGGCGTAGGCCGTCCAGTCGGCTGCCTCGACCCGCGACGACAGCCTCACCGTGGTGCACCGCAGCCTCATCTCCAGGCGCACGCGGCGCTCGTGCTGCGGCCACGCGCGCAGATCGGTGCCATCGTCCTCCAGCAGATCGAAGGCGACGAAGCACACCGGGGCTTCGCTCAGCAACTTCGTGCCACGCACCTTGCGGTTCAGGCGCTTCTGCAATTGCGCGAATGGCGCCGGCTGTGTGGCGCCTTCGTGCCACACCAGCAGTTCGCCGTCGAGCACGGTGCCGTCGGGCAAAGCCGCCAGCGGCGCGATCGCATCCGGGAACGCCTCGCTGACCAGTTCCTCGCCGCGCGACCAGAGCCACACGCGGCCCGCGCGCTTGACCGCCTGGGCGCGGATGCCGTCGTACTTCCACTCCACGAGCCAGTCGCTGCAAGGGCCCAGCCGCACATCGAAGTCCGCCAGCGGCGCGTCGATTGCATGCGCGAGGAAGAAGGGATACGGCTGGCCACACTCGGCCGCGGCCTGCCACGTGACGGGCGCAATCAGGGCCGCAAAGCGCGCCGCCGTCGGCGCCTCGTGGGCATCGGTGTAGCCCATCATGCGCTGCGCAACGCGCTGGGCATCGAGCCCCGCCACCTCGGCCAGCGCGCGCTGCACCAGTAGCTTGCTGACGCCGACGCGAAAACCGCCGCCGATCAGCTTGACGAGGAGGAACCGACCTCGCCCGTCGAGCACCGTCCACATCGCACGCAGCGCCTCGGCCTGCCTCTCGGGCGCCTCGCCGCGCAGCGGCAGCACACGCTGCTCCACCCATTCGGCGAGGCCCGCCTCGTCGTTGCCGCTTCCCGCAGGCAGCACATGCGCGATCGTTTCGGCGAGGTCACCCACCGCCTGGTAGCAGGCCTCGAACAGCCAATCCGCAACGCCAGCTAAGTCGCACGCGGTGCGGCGCAGCACCATCGTCGACACCACCCGGCGCGGCTTGCCGCCGGCGAGGAAGTACGCCGCCCATGCAGCGTCGGCCGCGGGGGTCCGCTCAAAGTAGCGCCGCATCGCCTCGACCTTGCGCGCAGTCGAGGTGCTCGCATCGAGCTCGCCGTACAGCGCCGCGAAGGCCTTCATGGGGGCGTGTTGGCCGCCTCCGACTCATCGCTGGCCTCGACACCGTACTCGGTGACGAAGCTGCCGGCGCGAAGGCCCTGCTCCACGAGCCAGCGCACCATCACCGCCTCGTAGCCGTGGGTGACGATCACGTGCTCGGCGCCGGTTGCGCGGATCGCGCGCCGCAGCCCGGGCCAGTCGGCGTGGTCGCTGAGTACGAAGCCGCGGTCCACGCCCTGGCGGCGCCGCGCGCCGCGCAACTGCATCCAGCCACTGGCGAAGGCATCGCTGTGCTCTCCCAGGCGCCGTGCCCACGCACTGCGCTGCACGGCCGGCGGCGCAATCGCGATCGCGCGCGCCAATTCAGCTTTCGAAAGCTCGTCGATGCACCGCGTGGCTGGCAGCGCGACGCCCGCAGCGCGGTAGGCCTCGTTGATCGGTGCGACCGCGCCGTGCACGGCGATCGGCCCGATCGACGGATCGAGCCCCGCCAAAAGGCGCTGCGCCTTGCCGAAGCTGTAGCACAGCAGCAGGCTCGCGCGGCCGGCGCCGGCGTTGGACCGCCACCATGCATTGATCTCGTCCTGAACCTCGCGATGGGCACGCCAGCGGTAGATCGGCAGACCGAATGTCGATTCGGTGATGAAGCAGTCGCAGGGCACCGGCTCGAACGGCGTGCAAGTTGGGTTGGCATCGCCGTCGACGCCACTGACAAAGTAGTCGCCCGAAGCGACCCACACGCGGCCGCGATGTTCGACGCGCACTTGTGCCGAGCCGAGCACGTGGCCCGCAGGGTGCAGGCTCACGCGCACGCCGTTCATCTCGACCCGCTCACCGTAGGCCAGGCCTTGCAGCGCAATGCCTGCGCCGAGCCGGATTCGCAGCACCCCCTCGCTGACCGCGGTGGCGAGATACGCGCCATGCCCGCCGCGCGCATGATCGGCATGCGCGTGCGTCAGCACAGCGCGCGCGACCGGGCGCCAGGGGTCGATGTGGAAGTCGCCCGCCGGGCAGTACAGGCCCTCGGGCCGAAGCACGATCAGGTCGCCGGAATCGCCGCCTGCGTCGTTGCGTGCAGAATCGGTGCCAGCCATCGGGCCGCAAGTGTCGCGCATGATGGCGATCCCTGCCCATGACCAAGGAGATCGACCGATGCCCGAGATGACCACCACCGCCAGCGGCCTGCAGTACCAAGACGTGACGGTCGGCAGTGGCGCCACCGCCATGAGCGGCGCCCGGGTCAGCGTGCACTACACCGGCTGGCTTCACGACCCGACGGCGCCCGGCGCGCGCGGCCGCAAGTTCGACTCAAGCAGGGACCGCCAGGACCCCTTCCGGTTCGCGCTCGATGGCGGCATGGTGATCGCCGGCTGGGACGAAGGCGTGCTGGGCATGCGGGTCGGCGGCACCCGCGTGCTCGTGGTTCCGCCGGCGCTGGGATACGGCGCACGCGGCGCCGGCGGCGTGATTCCGCCGAACGCCACGCTCGTTTTCGAGGTCGAATTGCTCGCGGCGTGACAGCCCAGGCAGCGGCGAGGCCAGGGCCGCGCCAAAGCGAATCGGCTTGCAGAGCCTGGTGCCTGCAGTCCAAACCGCGCCGACGATGGGCAAACACCTGGTCGATGCCGCCTGGCTGCTCTTCACCATCGTGTCGCTGGTCGTCATCGTGACACCCGGGCAGGACATGGTCCTGATGACGTCGCGCTCCATTGTGCAGGGCTCGGTGGCTGGCATGGTGACTGCGGCCGGCGTCAGCTTCGGGCTGGTGGGTCATGCGCTGCTGGCCACGGTGGGGCTGGGCGCTGCCGCGCGCTTCGGAAGCGCACTTCCTCGTGCTCAAGCTCGTCGGCGCTGGTTACCTCGTCTACCTGGGCATTGCAGTGCTGCGCGCGAAATCACGTCCGCTGGCCTTCACTGCCGGCGCGCCAGTGGCGCTGTGGCGACTGTTCTTCGACGGGGCGATGTCCAACTGGACCAGTCCGAAGGTCGCCGTCTTCGACCTCGCCTTCCTGCCTCAGTTCGTGTTGCCTGGCGCGACGCACGCCACGGTGTCGGTGTTCGTGCTGGGGCGGGCCTTCGCGGTCATGACCATTCTCGTGAAGGGTCCGGTGGGCCTGGGGGCCGGGCTGCTGGCGCACTGGCTGCGAGCTCGCCCGAGCGTGCTTGCAGGGGCGTATCGCACCAGCGGTGCGGTTCTCGTCGGGTTGGGGCCCACGCTCGCGTTCGAGCGGCGCGCCTGAGCCCGGGGGCGCCCATGCCCTGTTCAGCTCCGCACAGCGGGGGCCATTCGCCTGGTAGCGCAACGTTGCAGCGAGCCGAGGGCACGTAACGCCTGGCGCGCACCCGATCCAATCAATGATTGCCGATATCTCCATCGAGCTGGCCAGGCGCGCCGACGCCGCGGCGATCGCGGCCCTCTCGCGCGATGCGATCGAACACGGCTTGCCCTGGCGCTGGACGCCGACACGTGTCAGGCGCGCGATCGAGCACCCGGAAACCAATGTGGCAGTGGTGCGCGAGCTCGGTGCGGTCGTTGCGTTCGGCATCATGATCTACGCCGGCGAGACGGCCCATCTGCAGTTGCTGGCGGTGCGGCCGTCACGACGCCGCTGCGGCGTGGGCAGCGCGCTGCTGATCTGGCTCGAGGGCGTCGCACGCGCCGCGGGCATCGCACGCATCGGCCTCGAAGCCCGCGTCGACAATGCGGCCGGACGATGCTTCTATAGCGAACACGGGTACCACGAACGCCACATCGTTGCGGCGATGTACGGCGGACGGTTCGACGGCGTGCGGATGGAAAAGTGGCTGCGGCCCGCTGCGCAATGATCGAACCGATTGCGCGCCGGCGCGCACTCTGGCTACGATGGCCGCCATGCCCACCCATCGCACCGCCCTCACCCGCAGCCTGCTCACCGACACGCCGAAGGGCTTGCCCGCAGGAGGCAAGCTGCGCGTTCGCCGTGTGATGATCTTCAACGGCGAGACCTTCCTCGTGCCGCAGTGCATCCAGCGCATCGACTCGACATCGACGCATGGCTGGCAGGTTCGTTACCACGGCACCAAGATGTTCTCGGACCACACGCGCGATGGCCGTGGTGCCGAGGCAGCGCTGGCGAAGGCGACGAAGGAGCTGCTCGCGCGCATCGCGGCGCACCCGGCGCCGGTCGTGCTGCAACGCGCGCCCAGCTCGAACAAGACCTCGGGGCTGCCGGCGGGCATCTCGGGGCCGATCGTGCGCGTGCGGCCCGACCGCGGCACGCGCACCGCCGCCCTGTCCGTGCTGCTGCCGCAATTCAACGACAAGCCACGCGTGCGCAGCGTCTACATCGGCAGCGAGCGCACCTACACGCTACAGCGTTTCCGCGCCGCGCTGGCCAAAGCGAAGGCGCTGCGCGCCGAGGCAATGGCCGCGTACGCGCAGGCTGCGACGCGCGCGCGGCGCGCGGCAGCCAGGGAACTGAAGGCCACGATCAAGCGCTGAGCGTGCGACGCAGATTGACCAGCATCTCGCCCACCATCGCATCGAGGTCGTAGCGCGGCTGCCAGCCCCAGTCGCGCCGAGCCGCGCTGTCGTCGATCGACCGCGGCCAGCTGGCGGCGATGGCCTGGCGAAAGTCGGGCACGCAGTCCATCTCGAAGGCAGGGATGTGGCGCCGGATCGCAGCGGCGATCTGCAGCGGCGTGAAGCTGATGCCCGCGAGGTTGTACGAGTGCCGATCGCGCACGCATTCACCAGGCGCGTCCATCAGTTCCAGCGTCGCACGGATCGCATCGTCCATGTACATCATCGGCAGCGACTGGTCGGCCTGCAGGAAGCAGGTGTAGCGGCCGTCCTTGAGCGCGGCGTGGAAGATCTCGACCGCGTAGTCCGTGGTGCCGCCGCCGGGCGGCGTCTTCCAACTGATGAGGCCCGGGTAGCGCAGGCTGCGCACGTCGACACCATGATGCCGGTGGTACCACGCGCACCAGCCCTCGCCCGCGAGTTTGCTGATCCCGTACACCGTGCTCGGATCCATCACCGTCTGCTGCGGTGTGTGATCCTGCGGCGTGCCGGGGCCGAAGGCCGCGATCGAACTCGGCCAGAAGATGCGCTCGAGCTTGTGCGAACGCGCCACCTCGAGCACGTTGAGCAGGCCCTTCATGTTCAGGTCCCAGGCCCACATCGGGTGCTTCTCACCGCGCGCCGACAGTGCGGCTGCGAGGTGGTAGACGTGACCGATACCGTGCCGCTCGACGATCGACGTGAGCGCGCCGATGTCGGTGCAGTCGAGCGTCTCGTGCGCGAGGCCCGCCACCTTGCCCTGCGGCGCCAGGTCGCTCGTGACGACCGCGCCACTGCCGTGGCGTTCGGCAAGAGCGACCGCGAGCTCAGTGCCGATCTGGCCGTTGGCGCCGATGATCAGGACCTTCGGCACCATCACCGGCCTCCGCCACCGAGGAGGTTCGGGCTCACTTGGCGATCCCGAGTTCCCTGCCCGCCTGCGCGAACGCCTTCACCGCCGGCTCGAGATGCCGCCGGTCGTGCACCGCACTCATCTGCACCCGGATGCGCGCCTGGCCTTTGGGCACCACCGGGAAGAAGAACCCGACCACATAGACACCCAGTTCGAGCAGGCGTGAAGCCAGCTGCTGCGCCTTTGACGCGTCGTAGACCATGATCGGCACGATCGGGTGCTCGCCGGGCTTGATGTCGAATCCGGCCCGGCTGATGGCACCGCGGAAGTACGCGGTGTTGTCGGCCAGCTTGTCGCGCAGCGCGGTCGAGGCTTCGAGCAGATCGAGCACGGCGATCGACGCGCCGGCGATCGCGGGCATCAGCGTGTTGGAGAACAGGTAGGGTCGCGACCGCTGGCGCAGCAGTTCGACCACTTCCCTGCGCGCGGCCGTAAAGCCCCCCGATGCGCCGCCCAGCGCCTTGCCGAAGGTGCCGGTAATGATGTCGATCTTGCCGAACACGCCGCGGTGCTCGTGCGTGCCGCGTCCTGTGGCCCCCATGAAGCCGGTGGCGTGGCACTCGTCGATGCCGAGCAGCGCGCCATGACGGTCGCACAACGCACGCATCGCGTCGAGCTGTGCGATCGTGCCGTCCATCGAAAACACGCCATCGGTGAAGACGAGCGTGAAGCGAGCACCCTGGGCCTTTGCCTCGGCCAGGCAGCGCTCGAGATCGGCCATGTCGTTGTGCCGGTAGCGCCAGCGCTGCGCCTTGCACAGCCGGATCCCGTCGATGATCGAGGCGTGGTTCAGCTCATCGCTGATCACCGCGTCCTGCTCGCCGAGCAGGGGCTCGAACAGGCCGCCGTTGGCGTCGAATGCGGCGGCATAGAGGATCGCGTCCTCGCAGCCGACAAAGCGCGCAATGCGCGCCTCGAGCGCCTTGTGCAGGTCCTGCGTGCCGCAGATGAAGCGCACGCTGCTCATGCCGTAGCCGTGCGTGCGCAGGGCCTCGTGCGCAGCCTCGATGACCGCCGGGTGCGACGACAGGCCCAGGTAGTTGTTGGCGCACAGGTTGATGACCTCGCGCCCGTCGGCGGTCTTCACCGTCGCGCCCTGCGGCGTGGTGATCACGCGCTCGGACTTGTACAGGCCGGCACCCCTGAGCCCGTCGAGTTCGGCACGCAGGTGGGCGAGAAAGGCAGTGCTCATGGCAGGTTCCGCTTGTACACTGATCGGCAAGATGTTCGATATATCGAACAAAGGTTCGCTATCTTGCCACGCACCCCCCCCGCCCCGCAAGAGCCCCCGAAGGTCGGGGCAACGCTCGCCGCCCTGCGCCAGCGGCGCGGCCTGTCGCTGGACGAACTGTCGCGCCAGGCGGGCGTCAGCAAGTCGATGCTGTCGCAGATCGAGCGCAACCAGGCCAACCCGACGGTGGCGGTGGTCTGGCGGCTGGCCACGGCGCTCGGCGTCGCGGTCGGCGAGCTGCTCGGTGATGGCCGGCCGGCCGCGCCGCTGCTGGCCACCATCGCGGCGCATGCGACGCCGACGCTGACGAGCCCGGACGGCAAGTGCGAGCTGCGCATCCTGGGGCCGATCGAGCTGGCCGGGCAGTTCGAGTGGTACACGCTCACGGTGCAGCCTGGCGGCACGTTGGCCTCGCAGCCGCACGAGCCCGGCTCGCGCGAGCACCTGAGCGTGCTGGCGGGTGCGCTGGAGGTCGCCGCCGGTCCCGAGGTGGCGCGGGTGCGCCACGGTGAAACCGCGCGCTACGCGGTCGATGTCGCGCACCGCATCCACAACCCGGGGAAGACCCAAGCCCTGGCGATCCTCGTGGTGCTGCACCCGACCTGATGCACCGCACGCCCTGTCGCCGCGCGTGGCGGTCCGTGCGCGGCCGGCTACAGCAGATCGGCGAGCGCGACGCGCTCCAGGCCGGCGCGCTCGCGGAACGCACGCGATGCCGGAGACGCCTCGATCAGCAGCGCATCGATCAGCGGCCGAGCCGACGTGGTGGCAGGCTCGGCGAGCAGCACGAGGCGCTGGCCGCCCTCCTCGTCCAAGCGAGCGACCCAGTCCATGTCGACGAGGGCGTCGACCACGGGCTCGACCTGCAGCGGGTCGGTGCCGATCTCGGCGGCCAGCTGGTGCATCGGCAGCCCGCGGGTGCGGCCGGCACGGGCGCTAGCAAGCGCGCCGAGCACGGCCAGAGCGAGCGTGAATCCCTGCCCGGGCCGGGTCGGCATCCGCGTGATGCGCATCGACAGGCTTGGCGCGTAGGCCGCGATGACCGCACCCCACAGCACGATGAGCCAGCCGACGTAGATCCACAGCAGGAAGATCGGCACCGCCGCGAACGCACCGTAGACCGCCGAATACGTGGGCATCGCGCCGACGTACCACGCCAGTCCGCGCTTGGCGACCTCGAGCCCCGCGGCGACGAAGACGCCGCCCGAGATGGCGTGGCGCCAGCGCACATGCGTGTTCGGCACGTAATGGAACATCGCGGCCATGCCGCCGGCCATCAGCACGAACTCGGCGATGTTGAGCAATAGCCCCACGCCACCCGTCAGTTCACCGACGAGGCCCTTGCTTGCTGACAGCACCCACGACGTCAGCGACAGGCTCACGCCCAGCAGCAGCGGCCCGAGCGTCAGCCCGCCCCAGTACACGAGCACGCGCTGCGCGATCGGGCGCGGGCGCTTGACGCGCCAGATCGCGTTGAGCGAGCGGTCGATCGTGAGCATCAGCGCCAGCGCGGTCGCCAGGAGCACTGCCAGTCCCAGCGACCCCATGCGAGCCGCCTTGGTGGCGAACTGTGTCAGCGCCCCGAGCACCGGCTTGGCGATGCCATCAGGCACGAGCGACTGCAGGAAGTACCGCTCGAGCGCGGACTGAAAGCTCGCGAACATCGGAAAGGCGCTGAACACCGCGAGCATCACCGTCACCAGCGGCACCAGCGCAATCAGCGTCGTGAACGTGAGGCTGCTCGCAGTCAGGCCGAGATGGTCATCGCGGAAGCGCTCGCGCAGCGTGCGCGCGGTGTCGAGCCAGGGCCAGCGCTGCAGCGTCTGGACCAGCTCGGCTGCGCGGTTGCGCCATGCAACCAGCGCCGATGCAAGCAGGCTCGTTCGGGTCATCGCCCTATGATGCCAAACATGACATCCCCGAGCGCCACGGCACCCGATGCCTTCCTGCTGCGCGTGCGCGCGGTCGCCGTGTCGATCCTGCTCGCGCTGGTGGTGCTCGGCCTCGCCTGGGAGCTTTGGCTTGCGCCGACCGGCGGCCGCAGCTGGGCGCTGAAGGTGCTGCCGCTGGCGCTGGCGACAACGGGGCTGCTGAAGTTCCGCATGATCACGCACCGCTGGCTTGCCTTGCTCGTCTGGGCCTATGTCGCCGAGGGGGCGGTACGCGCGTTCACCGAACATGGCATCGTGGTCCCGCTTGCGCTGCTGCAGGCGGGCCTTGGCGTGCTTCTCTTCACGGCCTGCGTGGCCCACATCCGGTGGCGGCTGCGCAAGAACGCGGCATGACGGCGAGCACCGCGCTGATCGATGTCCTGCGCGGCGCCGTGGGTACGGCGCACGTGCTCACCAGCGGCGATCTGACGGCCTGGGAACTCGACTGGCGCCAGCGCTGGCGCGGCAAGGCGCTGGCGGTCGTGCGTCCCGCATCGACGCAGGAGGTCGCCGCGGTGGTCCGTGCCTGCGCCGCGCACGGTGCATCGATCGTGCCGCAGGGCGGCAACACCGGGCTGGTGGGCGGCGGCGTGCCCGATGCGAGTGGTTCGCAGGTGCTGTTGTCGCTCACGCGCCTGAACCGCATCCGGGAGATCGATCGCGCCAATCTCACGCTGACGGCCGAAGCGGGCTGCGTGCTGCAGGCGGTGCAGCAGGCCGCGTCCGACGCCGGCCTGCTGTTCCCGCTGTCGCTGGCGGCCGAGGGCAGCTGCACGATCGGCGGCAACCTGGCAACCAATGCCGGCGGCACGCAGGTGCTGCGCTACGGCAACGCGCGTGCCCTGTGCCTCGGACTCGAGGTCGTGACAGCCGCTGGCGAGGTCTGGCAGGGACTGACCGGCCTGCGCAAGGACAACACCGGCTACGACCTGCGCGACCTGTTCATCGGCAGCGAGGGCACGCTGGGCGTGATGACCGCGGCGACGCTTGCCCTGCATCCGCAGCCCGCGGCGGCGATGACCGCAATGGCGCGCTGCGCAACGATCGAAGCCTGTGTGAGACTGCTCGGCATGGCCCAGCAACGGCTCGGACCGGGGCTCACCGGGTTCGAGGCGATGAACGCGTTCTCGCTCGCGCTGGTGGCGCGGCACTTTCCCGACCAGCGGCAGCCGCTCGCACCAGGCCCATGGACCGTGCTGCTCGAACTCGCCGACACCGATGGCCAGGCGCACGCGCACGCGCGTCTCGAAACCCTGCTCGGCACCGCTCTCGAGACGGGACTGATCGATGACGCAGCGATCGCCGAGAGCTTGGCGCAATCGCGGGCGATGTGGCACCTGCGGGAGTCGATCCCGCTCGCCCAGGCCGAGGAAGGCCTGAACATCAAGCACGACATTTCACTGCCAGTGTCGCGCATCGCGGCGTTCTGCGACACGACGGGCGCGGCACTGGCGCACGCGGTGCCGGGCATGCGGCTGGTGAACTTCGGACACCTCGGCGACGGCAATCTGCACTACAACGTGCAGGCGCCCGAGGGCCTCGATGCGGCTGCGTTCCTGCAGGCGCACGAGCACGACGTCAACCGGATCGTCTACGACGCAGTGGCCGCGCACGCCGGCTCAATCTCGGCCGAGCACGGCATCGGCGCGCTCAAGCGCGATGAACTACCCCGCTACAAGGATGCGACGGCGCTGGCACTGATGCGCGCGATCAAGCACGCACTCGACCCAAGAGGCACGCTGAACCCGGGACGCGTGCTGTAGGGCCCGTCAACGCAGACGGCGCGCGCTACTGCAGGTTGTCCTTGAACGCAGCCGGAAACGGCAGCGGATGAACCTCGATGCCCTCTTCGCGCAACGCCTCGCGTTCATCGGCGCTGGCCTGGCCTCGGATGCCGCGCTCGGGCGTCTCGCCGTAGTGGATGCGCCGCGCCTCGTCGGCGAAACGCTCGCCGACGTCCTCGGTGTTCGCGACCACGTGGCGCACCATCTCCAGCCAGCGCGCCTGCAGCGTCGCCGGCACATCGGGCGCGGGAGCCGGCGCGGGCGCCTCTTCTCGCGCACCGGACAGGTTCAGCCGAGGGGCGCTGGGCAGGCGGACGATCACCCGGTCGGCACACAGCGGACACTCGATCAAGCCGCGCCCGTTCTGGTCGAGGAAATCATCGTCGCTCCCGAACCATCCCTCGAAGCGATGGCCGCTCTGGCAGCGAAGGTCGATCACTTTCATGACGTGGCGATATTAGGCGCTTTGCCGCTGCGGCGCCGGCTGCCACGTCAATGGCCACTGGCCTGAACGCCACTTTTGCAACCAGAGAAGGCCGATCAGCGTCTTGGCGTCGGTGATGTCGCCACGGGCGCACATGCCGTCGATCTCGGTCTCGGTGTGCAGCACGATCTCGAGGAACTCCCCTGCATCGAGGCGGGCCGCGCCCGGCCGCAGACCGCGCGCAAACCAGATTTCAATCCCCTCGGTCGAGTAGGCGATGGCGTTGTGCAGCACGCCCGCCCTGGCCCACTCTCGCGCGCTATAGCCGGTCTCCTCGGCCAGTTCACGGCGAGCGCAGTCGAAGGGATCCTCGCCGGGATCGATCTTGCCGGCGGGAAACTCGAGCATGACGCGCTCCATCGGGAGTCGGTACTGGCGCTCCATCACGAGGCGCCCGTCGTCGAGGACCGGCACCATCATCACCGCGCCGGGGTGCACGATGTACTCGCGGTTCGCGATCTGGCCGTCGGGCAGCGCAATCGACGCGCGCCGCACGTCGAGGAAATGGCCCCGCCAGACCTGCTCGGTCGCGACGGTTCGCTCGATCAGGTGATCGTCCCCGTCCTTGGTCATGAAGCGAGCGCACGGACGATGGCGGCAGTGCACAGCGCCATCAGGCCGCCCGGCAGGATGCCCAGCAGCAGCACGGCGCCGCCATTGATCGCGAGCAGGGCATGCACGCCTGGACGCTCGGCGGGTGCGGCGCCCTCGGGGGCCGGCTCATCGAAGTACATGACCTTGACGATGCGCAGGTAGTAGTACGCGGCAACCAGCGAAATCAGGACGGCGAATACCGCAAGCCAGAGATGGTGCGGCAGGTTGGTCGTGACGAGCGCCTGCAGCACCGAGAGCTTGGCGTAGAAGCCCGCGGTGGGCGGGATGCCCGCAAGCGAGAACATGAACACGGCCATCACGCCGGCCATCCAGGGGCTGCGCTGATTCAGGCCGGCCAGGTCAGTGATGTCCTCGCACTCGAATCCGCGGCGCGCAAGCAGAAGGATCAGGCCGAACGAGCCGAGCGTGGTCAGCACGTAGACGATCATGTAGAACAGCGCCGAGCTGTAGGCATTGCCGGCCGACAGCGTGTTGCCGCTGACGACGCCAGCCGTCAGCGCGAGCAGCATGAAGCCGATCTGCGCGATCGCCGAATACGCCAGCATGCGCTTGAGATTGCTCTGCGCGATCGCAGCCAGGTTGCCGATCAGCAGCGACAGCACGGCCAGCACCGACAGCATCTGCTGCCAGTCGGGTGCCAGCCCGAGCATGCCCTCGACGAGCAGGCGTATCGCCATGCCGAAGGCCGCGAGCTTTGGCGCGCCGGCGATCAGCAAAGTCACCGCGGTGGGCGCGCCATGGTAGACGTCAGGCACCCACATGTGGAACGGCGCGGCGCCGAACTTGAATGCGAGGCCCGCGACGATGAAGACGATGCCGAAGACCAGGACGCTCTGGTTGGCCTGGCCCTTGCCGATGACCTCGAAGACGCGCTGGTGGTCGAGCGAGCCGGTGGCTCCGTACATCATCGACAGCCCGTACAGCAGGAAGCCGCTGGCCAGCGCACCGAGCACGAAGTACTTCATCGCCGCCTCGGTGGCCATCGCGTTGTCGCGGCGAAGTGCCGTCAACGCATACAGCGACAGGCTCATCAGTTCGAGTCCGAGGTAGACGACGAGGAAGTTGTTGGCCGAAACCATCACGCTCACGCCGAGCAGCACGAACAGCGTCAGCGTGAAGAACTCGCCCTTGAGCATCTCGCGTGGTCCGACGTAAGGTTGGGCGTAGGCCACCGTCACCGCGCAGGCGATCGCCGCGAAGCAGGCCAGCAGGTGGCCGAGCGAGTCGGACACCATCAGCCCCTGCATCGCGTAGACCGACCGTTCGGTGTCGAACATGACGAAGTGCATCAGCGCGACGGCGATGAGCGTGGCCTGGGTGAGCCAGAAGGTGATGCGGCGTTCGGCGTCGGCCACGAAGAGATCGACCACCGCGATTGCACAGGCCATCACGAGCAGCAGCAGCTCGGGATAGATGGCGGGCCAGTTCATTGCATTCATGTCCACGGCCCTAGTTCAGCTTGCTCTGTCCGACGTGCCGGATCAGCTGCGTCACGCTGGCGTGCATCACGTCGGTGAAGGGCTTGGGGTAGACGCCCATCCACAGGACTGCGGCCGCGAGCATAGCGAGCATCGTGAACTCACGTCGGTTGATGTCGGCCAGCGCGCGCACGTCGGCATTGGCGACGTCTCCGAAATACACGCGCTTGACCATCCACAGCGTATACGCAGCGCCGAACACGAGCGTGGTGGCCGCCAGCAGGCCGAGCCAGAAGTTCGCCTTGACGGTACCCAGGATCACCATCCATTCGCCAACGAAGCCGCTCGTGCCCGGCAGGCCGCAATTGGCCATCGCGAAGAAGACAGCGAAGGCGGTGAAGGTGGGCATCGTGTTGATGACGCCGCCATAAGACGAGATCTCGCGCGAGTGCACGCGGTCGTAGAGCACGCCGATGCACAGGAACATCGCGCCCGAGATGAAACCGTGGCTGATCATCTGCACGATGCCGCCGGAGATGCCGAGCTCGCTGAAGATGAAGAAGCCCAGAGTGACAAAGCCCATGTGCGCGATCGATGAGTACGCGACGAGCTTCTTCATGTCGAGCTGCACGAGTGCGACCAAGCCGATGTAGATCACCGCGATCAGCGACAGCGCGATGATGAACCAGGCCCACTCCCGGCTGGCGTCTGGCGTGATCGGCAGCGAGAATCGCAGGAAGCCATAGGCGCCGAGCTTGAGCATGATCGCCGCCAGCACCACCGAGCCGCCGGTGGGCGCCTCGACGTGCGCATCGGGCAGCCAGGTGTGCACCGGCCACATCGGCACCTTGACCGAGAACGCGGCGAAGAAGGCGAAGAACAGCAGGCTTTGCGCCGAAAGCGGAAGCGGCAGCTTGTGCCAGTCGAGGATGGAGAAGCTCCCGCCCGACTTGTAGTACAGGTACAGCAGCGCGACCAGCATCAGCAGCGAGCCGAGCAGCGTGTAGAGGAAGAACTTGAACGCCGCGTAGACGCGTCGCGGGCCGCCCCACATGCCGATGATGATGTACATCGGGATCAGCGTGGCCTCGAAGAAGACGTAGAAAAGCAAGCCGTCGAGCGCGCTGAACACGCCGACCATCAGCCCGGACAGGATCAGGAACGCGCCCATGTATTGGTGCACGCGCTCGGTGATCACCTCCCACGCCGAGATCACGACCACCACCGTGATGAAAGCCGTGAGCAGCACGAACCACACCGAGATGCCATCGACGCCGAGGTGGTACTGGACCTTGAAGCGATCGATCCAGGGCAGTTTCTCCTGGAACTGCATCGCCGCACTGGCAGTGTCGAAGCCCGAAACCAGAGGCAGCGTGACGAGGAAGCTGGCCAGCGCGGCCACCAGCGCCATCCAGCGCACCGCGTGGGCGTTCTCGTCGCGGCCGATCGCGAGCAGCACGGTGCCCGCCAGGATCGGCAGCCAGATCGAAACGCTCAGCAGTCCCATTCAGTTCCTCTTGTTGTTCTTCGAGCGCGCCTCAGAAGCCGAACAGCCCCCGTACCTGAGGCCACAGCTGCCATGTCATCAGCGCGAAGATGCCCAGCAGCATGACGAGTGCGTAGAAGTACAGATAGCCGCTCTGGAACAGGCGCGTCAGCTGGGCGATGCCACCCACCGCCCGCGCCGAGCCGTCGACCACGATGCCGTCGATCAGACCGACGTCACCGCCCTTCCACAGGCCGGTACCGAGCGCTCGCGCGCCGACGGACAGGACATGCTCGTTGAACCAGTCCATGTAGTACTTGTTGTCGAGCAGGCGGTAGATCCACTCGAATCGTGCCCTGATCGCCGCGGGGATCGAAGGCTGCCTGAGATAGAACCACCAGGCCAGCGCCACGCCAGCCACCGCAAACCACAGCGGCACCGTCTGCAGCGCGTGCAGCGCCATGCCGCTGGCGCTGTGGAAGTGGCTCGCCAGTTCCTGCATCGCCGGGTGGCGCGCGATGTCGCTGACGATCGCGTCCTTGAAGAAGTCGCCGAACAGCAGGGGTTGCATGGTCCAGTAGCCGATGAAGACCGAGGGCAGCGCCAGCAGGACGAGCGGTGCGGTCACCACCCAGGGCGACTCGTGCGGCTTCTCGCCCGGTCCCAGGCCATGGTGGTGGTCGGCCGCGGGTTCCTCGTCGTCGTGGTCGCCGTGGTGGCCGTGCGCCGCCACGCCGAAGCGCTCCTTGCCGTGGAAGACGAGGAAGTACATGCGGAACGAGTAGAACGCGGTGACGAAGACGCCGAACACGACGGCGAAGTACGCGAATCCCGCGCCGGGCAGGTGGCTGGCGTGCACCGCCTCGATGATGGAGTCCTTGCTGTAGAAGCCCGAGAACAGCGGCGTGCCGATCAGCGCCAGCGATCCGACCAGCGAGGTGATCCAGGTGATGGGCATGTACTTGCGCAGACCGCCCATGTTGCGGATGTCCTGGTCGTGGTGCATGCCGATGATCACGCTGCCGGCGGCCAGGAACAGCAGCGCCTTGAAGAACGCGTGCGTCATCAGGTGGAACACGCCCACCGAGTAGGCCGAAGCGCCCAGCGCGACCGTCATGTAGCC
>JAOUIM010000201.1 GCA_029884035.1 Aquincola sp.
CGTGCGCTACCCGGACGGCATCGCCGTACAGACCGATCGCCACCACCTGCTGGCTGTCGAGGCGGTCGTCGAGCAGGGTCCAGGTCTGCGTGAACGCGCCGCCGTCGCCGGCCAGGCCGCCCGTGATCGTGACCTGCGGACCGACGCCGTCGACCAGGCCTTTGATCAGCGCGCTGCCGTTGATCGCCACTCCGGGTGCGAAGACGATCACCGAGCGCAAGTCGGGTGCGGCAAGCTGGCGCGCCAACACAGCACCGGCGCCGGCCGAAGCATCCATCGTCGGCAGCGCCGCCGACACAGCGCGAAAGTGCGGCTGGTCAAAGCGAATCGCGACCAGAGCGGCGCCGTCGGCGGACACGCCATCGGCTGCGATCTCGCCGGCCGTCGTGCAGCCTACCAAACGGGTGCCGGAAAAGGCTTGCTGCAGGCGCGCGATGCGGCTGCCGTCGCGCACGGCCGCGATCGACAGGAACGCCAGCACCAGATGCGGCCCGATGCGTTGCAGCGGCCTGAAATCGGCATCGTCGAACTCGTCGGCACTCAGGTGGAGTGAAGCGGTCTGCATGCTGACGGTGGCCGGGTGGCGGTGGGGTTGGTCGGGCGGTCTGGCAACTCTCGGCGGACGACGGGGCATCGGCACGTTCGGTCGCCCGTTGACGCTGAGTATCGGCAGCGCTTGCCCGGTCCTGGCGTGCAGTTGCCGCCCATCGCGCGATTTCGAGGGGCCGCAGCCTCGCGCGGGGACATTTGTCACGATCTGCCGCCCGTTGGCGCCGGCTGGATCAGGGCAATTGCGTGCCGGTTCCGAGCGGCAACGAAAAAGCCCGGCCAATGGCCGGGCTTGCTCGGGCAGGCGGGCGTTGAGGCGTGGCTGCGCAACCCGTCAACTGGCCCGCAGGCTGGTCTGGACCTGGGCGAGCAGCGCGTCGGCGGCGATCTCGTGGCCGGCGAGGCCGTTGAGGCTGGCCATCGTGGCCACGGTGATGAGGGCGGCCAGCGCGAAGGCGGCTGCGCGTTGGATCAGGGTGTCGAAGGGGCGCTTCATGGGGGGCTCCTGTCTGCGTGTTTCGTCTGTCGATGTCTGCACTCTAGGCACCCTCAAGCCTCGATGCCATGGCAACGCGACGAAGCGTGGGTCGCGCCGGACGAACTGTCGTAGGGGCCGATGAACACAATGCGGATCCCGCAGCCAGGCGCCGGGACGGCAAGCGACGTTGGCGGTCCCCCGTCTCGACACGCAGCCGAGCCGCGTCGCTCACAGACCCAGATCGCCCAGTCCGGGGTGGCCGTCGGGACGGCGGCCCTGCGGCCGGTGGAGCTTGCGGTCACCGGCGGCGACGAGAATCCGCATGGCCGCCAAGACAGCTTTTCTGAAAGGGAAAAACGACATGGACCGCCTGCAGGCGATGACCACCTTCGTCGCCGTGGTCGACAGCGGCGGCTTTGCCAGCGCGGCGCGCAAGCTCGACCTGTCGCCGCCGGCGGTCACACGCGCGGTCGCCGAACTCGAAGAACGGCTGGGGCTGCGACTGCTGACGCGCACCACGCGCGTCGTGCGTGTCACCGATGCCGGTGCGCGTTTCGCTGAAGACTGCCGACGCATCCTGGCCGAGATTGATGAGGCCGAGACCGCCGCCACCGGGACGCACGCCGCGCCGCGCGGCACGCTGACCTTGACCGCGCCCGTGCTCTTCGGCCACCTTTACGTGACGCCGATCCTGGTCGACTACCTGCAGCGCTACCCCGAGGTCGACGCGCAGTGCCTGTTCCTCGACCGCGTCGTCAACATCGTCGAGGAGGGCGTCGACGTGGCGGTTCGCATCGGCGAGCTGCCCGACTCTTCGCTGCAGGCCACTCGCGTGGGACGCGTACGCCGCGTCGTCGTCGCCGCGCCCGGCTACCTGAAGGCGCGTGGCGTGCCGCGCCAGCCTGCAGATCTGGCCGGGCACACCGTCATCTCGGCGGCGGGGGTGACGCCGGTGTCCGAGTGGCGCTTCGCCGAAGCGGGGCGGCCGCTGACGCAGCGCCTGCAGCCGCGCATGCGCACCACCACGAACGACTCGGCGATCGCCGCCGCCGTGGCGGGGTTGGGGATCACACGGCTCCTGAGCTACCAGGTGGCGACACACCTGAGCAGCGGCGCACTGCGGGTCGTGCTCGAGGACTTCGAGGCGGCGCCGTTGCCGGTGCACGTGGTCCACCACGAAGGCCGGCGCGCGACGCGCAAGGTGCGCGCCTTCATCGATCTGGCGGTGCAGGCGCTGCGCGCGGATCCGGCGCTGAATTGACGCCTGGCGCTAGGCGGGCGTCCCGGCGTTGGCCGCGGCCAGCCTGGCCTCGAGTGCGGCGATGCGCGCATCGCGCTCGTCGAGTTCGCGCTGCACGTCCTCGGCATCGAAACGCACGGGAATATGCTGCGGACAGTTCCAGTCGAAGGCCTCGACCGTGATCACCATCGCGCGTTGCGGTCGGGCCTTGTAGGCCCCATCGACCAGCACCGCGGCGAGCGGGTCCTGCGGCGCGAGATCCCTGACCGCCAGATGCCCCAGCACCTTCAATCGCACGCGGTGCGCGTAGTCCACGAGGATCAGCGCGACGCGGTCGTTGCCTGCCACGTTGCCCACGCTGATGAGCTGTCGGTTGCCGGCATAGTCGGCAAAGGCCAGCGTCTTGTCGTCGAGCACCTTCAGAAAGCCGCGCGGGCCGCCGCGGTGCTGCAGGTAGGGCCAGCCCGATTCGGAGACCGTGGCGATGTAGAAGCTGCGCTGCGCCGCGATGAAACCGGCCTCGTCGTCGCCCAGGCGGGCATTGCGGACCTCGCCGTCGCCCTCGAAACTGCGCGCATAGCCGGCCCGGCTGCCGTCGCGCTGCTGCGCGGCCTTGACGGCAGGCGTGAATGCGATATCGGCGAAGGCGTGGGACATGAGGAGGCTCCGTGGCGCGACGGCGGGCGGCCGCTGCAATGCGCTCACTGTGCCCAAGCCGGCGAGCGAGCGGAATCCACGCGGACGCCAAGGCAGTGTTTCCAAATCGGAAACGATGGGATCGAAACGGCCATCGCGCACGGCGACCCGTGCGCGCCGCCGCCGCCACGCAGCCCGCGGCGCAGGCCCCTCCCTTCGGCCCGCGCCGCAAACGTCTCAGCGACGGGCTACTGGGCGAACACGAGAAGCAGGATCATGGCCACCGCGAGTGCCTGCGAGGCCACGCGCATGATCATCCACTGCTCGCTGGTGTGGTGGCCTGTCTCGCCGTGAGCCACCATCGATGACAGCCCTCCGATGAGCGAGAACACGGTGGCGATCAGAGCCACTACGAGGATCACGGTGATGAAGTTCATCGACATCTCCTCACGCCGGGCCGACCTGGTCCTGTCCATCGCTCATACGCCTCGGTCGGCGGGCGACATTGATCTCGATCAAGAAAAATGCGTTCGTTCACGGGTCGCCATCGCGAGGCCACCGTCCGACACGCCAGCTACCCCGGTCGACCCCGGTGCGGCGACTGAGCCAAGGCTGGGGCGGCCGGCCACCCGAGGTGCCGGCTGCGCCTGGCGATCGATCGGGTCGCTCGGTCAGTTCTTGCGCCGCGGGTCGCCCGCGTAGCCGAGCGCCTTCCAGTCGAGTCGACCCTTGGCGCCGTGGCAGTCGTCGCAGCCCAGGGCGCGCTCCTTGGGCACGACCATGTGGTTGACCTTCCAGACCATGTCGGTCTCGACCCAGCCGAGCTGGCCGGTGAATGGCAGGTTCGCGGCCTTCATCCCGCTGGTCACGGATTGGGTCCAGTCGTACGTGTCCCAGTAGCCGCCCTTGCCGAACAGATGCGGCATGACCATGACGTTGGCGCCGGCGTCGAAGGGTTGCTTGCCGGTCATCAGCTTGAACGGCGTGATCCGCGCCTTGGCGTCATCGCGCGAGCCCTTGGGTTGGTTGAGGTGGACCACGCTGGCGGGATTGATCCGATCGCCCATCAGCACGCGATCGACCGAGCCGTTGAACCAGCGATAGCTCGGTACGACGTCCTTGCTCCAGCGGAAGTCACCTTTCATCTTGTCGTAGGTGGCCATGCCGTAGCTGTCCTTGGGGATCGGCGACTTGTCCTGGCCGGCGGTCGACCAGTCCCACCACACCTTCGTCGGCAGCGCGCGCGCGAAAGTGGGGATGTGGCAGGTCTGGCAGGCCACCTTGGCCACGTGACTGTCGAGCGCCTTGTTGCCCTTGTGCGGCGTGCCGGCATGGCAGTCGCTGCAGCCGAGGGTCTCGCCGCCACCCGAGGTCGACACCGACAGGGCCTTGCCCGCGATGACGTGGTTCTTGGTGCGGTGACAGGCCGTGCATTTCATGTTCTCGCCATCGACCGCCATGTGCACGTCGAGTTCGCGCTTGGGCGCGGCGAGCGAGCTGTCGAGGTCGCCGTGCTTGATGTGGTCGCCGCCGCCACCGTAGAAGTGGCAGGCGCCGCAGTTGGCGCGATCCACCTTGCCGACACTGCGGGCCACGGCCAGCAGGTCGGTGGCCTTCCAGATCTTGCCGGATTTGGGCGGGAACTCGGTGTCCTGATAGGCGGGGTGCCCCGCGCCGGCGGGCAACTTCTTGTAGGTGCCGGTGGTGTCATGGCACACCAGGCAATCGATGTTCTCCGCCTTGCTGAAGTCGAAGCTCGCGTCCTTCCAGCCGAATCCCGCGTGGCAGCTGGTGCAACGCGGCTCGTTGGCCGGCAGCGAGATGCAGAAGTTGTTGACCGCGTTGATCTTGCCGAGGTTCACGTCGCCCTTGCCCGCGATCCGCTGGCGCGCGCTCCAGGTCCAGTGCACCGTCTTCATGAAGTCGTGCGCTTCGTCTTCGTGGCATTCGAGACAGGCCTTGGTGACCTCGGGTCCGCTCTTGAAAGGCCCGCTGATCAGCTTGCCGTGATCTTTTGCGGCCAGGGCATCGGCCAACGGCATGAGCGTTGCCAGCACGGCGCTGGCGCCCACGAGAAGATGACGAAGAAAGCGCGTTTGGCCAGTCGACATACGACGCTCCATCACTTCAGTGCGTTGAATAACGCTTCACAAGAATATTTGCATGTTCATGGAGATTGCCGAGTGATCGAACTCAACGGCAGATCGAATGGCCGTCGCTGCCGCATGGCGGTCCTGCGCACGCGTGTCCCTCGCCGCCTGGCGTGTTGCGGGATCGACGCCCGACACCGCGCGCCGAGCCTGCGCAGGCGCCGGCCCGCGACTTGACGCGCATCAAGCACCCCGCATTGCAGCCCCGAACAATGCACCGGTCCTCAATGTGTGCAGCCGCGGCCGGTGGCCGGCAGGGTGCGATCACCGCAGCCGCGATGCGGTCGGTCGCGGTCTTCGAGCGCGGCCGGCGTGCACAGGCATTGCCACGTTTCAGGTCCGAAGGTGCCGTCGCGGCGGCCGGATGCGGCAGATCCCGCGCCTGCCATTGATCTGCTTCAAGTGCTGCGCCCCCCGATGCCCACAACATAGCGGCGCGCTGCGAAGGGTGAAAAGCGGCAGTCGGAGGCTGCCCCGCAGAGTCGGGCAGGGCGCAGGTGTCGTCATGTTCAATGCGCTGCGTGCGCGGTGATCCCGCCACGCTTCTGTCGCGCCACCGGAGCGCGGCGCAAACGAAGGGTGATCCATGTACCAGATCCTGCGCCGCGAAGCCTTCTCCGACACCACCTTCCTGTGGGAGGTGCAAGCCCCCGACGTGGCTCGCTCGGCCGAGCCGGGGCACTTCGTCATGCTGCGCCTGCACGATGGCAGCGAACGCATCCCGCTCACCGTCGCCGACTATGACCGCGAGCGCGGCAGCGTCACCCTCGTCATCCAGGCGCTGGGCAAGACGACGCTGGACATGCGCGACCATTACAAGCAAGGCGACTCGTTCGCCGACTTCGTGGGCCCGCTCGGGCTGCCGCAACACGTGGCCCAGGTCGGCCATGTGGTGCTGGTCGGCGGCGGCCTGGGTGTCGCGCCGGTCTATCCGCAATTGCGTGCTTTCAAGCAGGCCGGCAACCGAGTCACTGGCGTGATCGGCTTTCGCAACAAGGACCTCGTGTTCTGGGAGGACAAGTTCCGCGCCCATTGCGACGAGCTCATCGTCTGCACCGACGACGGCAGCTACGGCAAACCGGGCTTCGTCACCGCGGCGCTGCAGGAGGTCCTGGAGCGCGACAAGCCCGACCTCGTGGTGGCGATCGGGCCGCTGCCGATGATGAACGCCTGCGTCGAGACGACGCGGCCGTTCGGCGTCAAGACCATGGTCTCGCTCAACGCGATCATGGTCGACGGCACGGGGATGTGCGGCTCGTGCCGCGTCACGGTCGGCCATGAAATCAAGTTCGCCTGCGTCGACGGCCCCGACTTCGACGGCCACCAGGTCGATTTCAAGGAGCTCATGCTGCGCCAGAAGCGTTTCAAGGGCGAGGAGAGCCGGGCCAGCACTGACTATGAGCATGTCTGCCATGTCGAGAAGGTCCTGTTCGAGCAGGGCAAGACCAACTACAAGAAGTACAAGGACCTGGCGCCGCAGGCGGTCAAGATGCCCGAGCGTGACCCGCTCGAGCGCTCGCGCAACTTCAAGGAAGTCAACCTCGGCTATTCGATGGCCGATGCGCTGGCCGAGGCCGAGCGCTGCATCATGTGCAGCAAGGCGGCATGCGTCGAGGGCTGCCCGGTGTCGATCGACATCCCGCGCTTCATCCGCCACCTGCTGGTGCGCGACATCGACGGCGCGCGCGACGTGATCAACG